>JBGSXQ010000284.1:0-6909 GCA_041751315.1 Gaiellaceae bacterium
GGTACATCGAATGCTTCTACAACCCCCGCCGCAGGCACTCCAGCCTCGGCATGCTCAGTCCGATCGACTACGAACAGCACCACCAACAGGAGGCCATCGCGGCCTAACCCTCAGGTGTCAACGGAAACGGGTTACTTCCAATTCCAATTCCACGTCTTTGGCCAACTCGTGCTGCTCGAGCGGGTCTTCCAGCCGGTAGCCGAGACTCTTGGCGTCGATCCATTCCGATTCCGCCTGACCGAGTAGAAGAGGGCTATGTCCCCCGCGAACAAGGTGCGCTGCCTCATGTGCGCCGAACTCACGCCCTTCGCGCACGACCTCGATCAGCGCGAAAGCCTCACGCGCCGCACGTAGGACATCTCCAACGCTTCGGCGCGCCTTCCGCGAACCGATTGAGAGTTCGAGTCCCCATGGCACCGGCGGGTACACCCATAGGTCGGGGAACTCCACTGCCTCGAAGCTCGCCCAGAGGCTTTCGCGGGCGAGCACCGGGGCGAGTAGGCGCTTTAGGCTGTCCGTATCGGGACCCGCCTCGTCTGCAATCGGGAAAGTGTTCGAAACCACGACGCCGTCGGTTCCAGACTCGATCTCAAGCTGAAGCAACGGCGGATAGTCCTCACGTGAGAACTCCTCGACCGAGGCGGGGGAAACCTGCAGCCGGCCCCCCTGAGCCGCCGCGAGGGCGTCACTGAGTTGTTTGGAGGAGGCTGACTCCAATAGGTCGAGGGGGGCGACCCAGGAGTCGAGGTCTCCGTTGAACCCGAGGTATCCCTTCCCAACGATCTCGATATCGCCATCCGCGTCGCTGTATCGCACTTTGTCGAGTGCCATGTATTGGCACTCTAGAAAGGCCCCCGCGGTTCAGCGTGAGTTCGCTCGCGAATCTCTACGAGTCGAACGGTCCCGGGCCTAGCGCCGCGATGGGCCTGCCTGGACTCGAACCGCTGAAGTAGTGATTTCAGCGAGTGCTCGAATGTCGCAAACTGCGGCATACGAGAGTGGCGGTCGCCGCTGATCTGGGCTTGCCACCTCAAACGCCGAGCGGCCGCTCTAGCTTGAGCGAGCTGCTCGACCTAGCCTCCACTGCTCGCGTTCTTCGCCGCCGCGATCCGAATCGCCTCGAGAAGCGCGAGGGTAAACGCGAGCTCATCTGCAGTAGGCGTCTCGTCAAATGCCCATCGCACGGCCCGTTGCATCATGAAGAGGCAGGACCTGAGATGGCTGAGGTCGCGAGGGAGTGACCCGTCTTCATTCCACCTCTCGAACCTTCGCTCGGTGTATGAGGCGAGTCGCCCCAACCCTCCCATTGCTTCATAACCGTCGTACGTCAACGCAAACTCGGCGATGGTCGACCATGGCACGTCCGGGCCAGGGACATGCTCGGGTCGTAGGTCATCGTTGGAAAGAGTGTCGAACATCGACGGCGTCCTGCAGATCCTCACTCGTCCTGAGATTGCACGTCACATGATCTCCGCGACCTGATCGCTTGGCGGATCAGCCCGCCGTCAGGACTGAGCTATCTCGAACCGCCGAACGAGTGAGTTGAGGCTGACTTCTGGGTCAGATTTGGGTCAGATCTCCCTGACCTATGACGCCCGATCGTACCCACCGCACACACCGCAAACCCGCATGGTTGCGTGCACTGACCATCACTGACCCAGTCTTCCCGTAATCGACAAGCTGGGGGTCACTGGTTCGAGCCCAGTACCGCCCACCTTCCAAGAGCCCCGGTAACCCGGGGCTTTCGTGCGCGTGGGGACGTGAGCCAAGGTGTCGTCACCGGCCCAAGTGGGTACAAAACGGAACACCTGCGGTGGTGTACCCCACGGGTGGTTCGGTGCGGGCGCTAAGCGGCGATCATCTCGTGCACGGGGAACTCCTTGATGATCTGGTGGACCCTGCGTCTCGATTCCCGCCGCCGCCATCCCTCCACGATCCGTGGAGCGAAGGCGTCGAAGTCAGCGCGTGACTCCCAGAGGTCGATGATCACCCAACCGCCGTCGACGGGCCTTGAAGCGTGAACGAGCAGCCCCTTCGGCAGCGTCCGATCGGGGTTGACCTGGTCAGCGAGAGGAATAGCGCGGAGCCCGCCCGCCCGCCCGCCGCGACCGAGAAGGAGAGGGCAGCTTTCCGGCGGAGTGACAGGCTACGAGCTGTTGCGGGCGCAGCAGGGTTGTAGACGAAGTGGGTCAGAGAACGGGCAGGCTCTCGTTCGTCCCCGAGCCGCGTCCTTCGCGGTGCCTAGGAGGTTGGGGGGCAGCCTGAGCAGAGCGAGGGAGCGCCTGGCGCCGTTGACTGCGAACCGTGCCGTTCCAGCCTAGAACCTCGACCTCCGCGCCCGAGCGCGAGATCAGTAGGACGACCGCGCGTCGCTCCTGCACGGTGGACCGTCCTAGTGTGCCTGCTCGACCTGCCTGACGGCTACCAGAGCGAGTGGGCGACAGGGGAGCCGTGCAACGCGGCGACTCTAGCGTTGCTCGCCCACCCGACAAAGGCGTTGAAGTCCTCCCAGCCCTCGGCACCCTGCTTCCAGTGGTCCGCTAGGCCGGCGGGGTTCTCGTAGACCTCGCTCAGAACGTAACAGGTGTTGGCCGTCGGCTCGGACGAGGGATCGAGCGGGTTTGACAGCTCGGGTCCCTTCACGACGTTGTACTGCAACAGGGCCAGATCGCCTTCGCGGTAGTGCGTTCGTCCCATCCAGTCGGCGTGGCTGGCGAAAATCCGATCGCCCTCTTCGACCTGGTCGGGGCCGACGGTGAAGATGAACGTGATCTGGGTCTTTCCCTTATGTGACATGGCTCTCCTCTCGGCTGGTGTATCGAGTACAGCAGCTGCCCTTGCGACTGCGCCCTCTTCGGTCCGATGTGAGTCTTCCACAACCAAGCCGAGGACGTGGCGTCCCCGACCCCGGCAGAAGTGGATGCGATCACAAGCTGAACCCTCGCCCGATCCGGTGAGCGTCGACCGGACGTTCCTCGAGCGCTGCGAGCGCTCCTCCCCTGCGCGAGACCAGGCCTCTTGACGGACACAAGCAACGGTGCGAGTGAGAGCGTCTGAGTTGAACCACGTTCCCCGGCCAGGGGCGCGCGTCACGAAGAGCTCGGATCACCTCAGCGACAGGATCATCAGGCACTGGTCGTCCGGCTGCTCATTTCGCAGCTCGTGCGCCACCTCGGCCGCGACGACGTCTGGGCGCTTCGCGTCGATGACCGTCCGCAGCCGGTCGAGCCCGTCCGTGATCGGCTCGTAGCGCCGCTCCACGAGCCCGTCGGTGTAGAGCGCGATGCTCGCCTGCACAGCGAGCTCCACGGTCGCCTGCGGCCGGCCACTGCCCGATGCGTACGACGCTCCGAGGGGTGGCGAGCGACCCTCGTTGAGGAACGACGTGGGGCGACCGGGGTCCCACAGCAGCGGCGGAGGGTGGCCGGCGACGGCGTAGATGGCCCGGCGTTCGTCGAGATGCAGCTCCATGTAGGCGACGGTCGTCATCAACCCGGAGCGGTGCCGCTCGGTGAAGGCATCGAGGGTCTCGAACAGCCGGGCTGGGCTCATACAGGTCAGCGCGAGCGCTCGGATCGCGCTGCGCAGCTGTCCCATGGATGCGGCCGCCTCGATGCCTCGGCCCACGACGTCGCCGACCACCAGTGCCAGGCTCCGCGGGCCGGTCCAGAATGCGTCGTACCAGTCGCCGCCGACCTCGAGCGTGTTGGTCGCCGGCCGGTAGTCGAGGTCGATGCCGAACTCGTCGGAGCCAGGGAGCTCACCGGACAGGAGGCTCCGCTGGAGCTCGAGCGCTATCTGCTGCTCCCGCCGGCTCGAGTCCAGGAGCTCCTGCTCGTAGCTGCGCCTGTCGCGCGCGTCGAAGATCGCCGTGCGGACAGAGCGCGGCTGGCCGACAGGATCCGTGACGAGCGTCGAGTTGAGCAGGCACGGCATCCGCGTTCCGTCGGCGCGCACTATGTCCATCGCGACCTCGCGCACAGTCCCCTGCATCCGCAGTAGCGGGGCGTAGTGGGTCTCGTAGTAGATCCGACCCGCGGGGCTCAGCAGCGTGCTGAAGTGCCGGCCGGTCAGCCCCGCGCCGTCGAGCCCCATCCAGGTCGAGAAGGTCCGGTTGACACGCGTGATCGTCCCGTCCGGCCGGCACGCGACGTAACCGCACGGAGCGTCTTCGAAGAGGTCCTCGTCGGAGTCGAGCTGGGTGTCGGATGCCGTCACGCGGCGCCGACGGAGACGCGCTCCAGGTACTCGCGCATGCGCTCGATGGTCTCCTCCGGCGCGCTGAGGTTCGGGCAGTGGCCGGCCGCGGCCATGACCACCAGCTCGGCGTTGGGCAGCTGTCCGGCGACGAACCGCCCGACCGACTCGGGGGCGATCGGGTCGTTCGAGCATTGCAGCACCAGAGCCGGCGTCCGAACGCCCTCGAGGTCGGCCCGGTTGTCGGACGTGAACGTGACGCGTGCGAACTGCCGCGCGATGTCCGGGTCGGTCGCGCAGAAGCTGGTCGTCAGCTCCTCGCCGAGCTCGGGCCGGTCGTCGTTGCCCATGATGACCGGCGCCATGGCCGTCGACCAGCCGAGGTAGTTGCTGTCCATCGACGAAAGCAGCTCTTCGATGTCCTGCTCGGAGAACCCGCCGACGTAGCCGTCGTCGTCGATGTAGCGCGGTGATGGCCCGATCAGGATCAGCGACGAGAACCGCTCTGGCTCCCGCTCGGCCGCCAGCACGCCGACCATCGCGCTGACGGAATGGCCGACGAAGACGACGTCATGGAGGTTCAGATCCCGGCAGATGCCGATGACGTCGTCGGCGTACGCGTCGAGCGTCGTGTAATGGCGCGAGTCGAACGCGCTGAGATCGGATCTTCCGGCCCCCACATGGTCGAACAGGACGACGCGGTAGTCGTCTGCGAACGCGGGCCAAACGTGGCGCCACATGTTCTGATCGCACCGAAGCCGTGCGCGAACAGCATGGGCGGCTTGTCGTCGCTTCCGTGCACGTTGATGTTGTGACGGCGGATCGTCTTCACGTCCTGCTCCTATCTCCTGTCGGACTCGGCGAACGACAACGCGTCGATCATGTCGGTCATCTCGAGGATCCGGCGCACGGGCTCGAGGATGTGGGGGTCGACGGTGAGGTGTTCGGCGCTGGGGTCGCGCAGCACCTCATCGATGGCGGCTACGCCCGAGGAGTCCATGAAGTGCAGCTCGGACATGTCGAGGACGACTTCACCGTCGCCCAACGCCTGGAGCAGCTGCGTCCGGAACGTGTCCGCTGTGGACATGTCGATCTCGCCGCGCACGATCACACGGTTGCCCCCGGGCTCCGACTGGATCAGGAGCTCGAACTCCGGATCGTGGTGTGCGGTTGGCGTGTCGCTCACGAGATCCCCCCGGTCGGGCAGGGGAAGACCATCGCGACCTCGTTACGACCGTCCCTCCGGCGGCTCTCGAAGCTACTCGACACCGTGGCGATGATGGGCAGGCCCAGTCCGAGACCGGGGCTGTCGCGACGGGGCACGAGTCCAGGCCCCTTGTCGGCCACGATCACATGCAGATCGCCATCGTGGGCCTCCACGATCAGGACGATCTCGCTCGACCCCGAGTGGATCACCACGTTCGTCGCTGCCTCCGACACCGCCAGAGCGACGTCGTGGGCGCCTTGCTCGCTCACGCCGCACCGGCGGGCCAGTGCCGACGCCTTTCCGCGCACCTCAGCGACCGCGACCGGTATGGCCGGAAACCGAGCCTCGAACCGCACCCCCGGAACCATACGTGCGCCGTCCGAGCTCGACACGCTTCGCAAGCATTCGCTCCAGGAGGGTGCGTGCGACGGCCTTGTCGAGCGGCTCGTCGAGGCTATCCGCACTTGTGGGCTCCGCAAGCGCCAGGGCACAGCCGCCGCCCGCGCGCGTAGCTCTCGCTGGCCCCGACTGCCGACGAGAAGCCAAGCGCAATTCACGAGCTCCGCGTATACGCGCGCAACATTCGGTGTGGTGTGGGAAGGGCTAGTACCAGCGCCCGCGCGCGAAGCCGCCGAAGGCGACGAGCCCGATCAGCGCGACGATGATCCCGACGATCATGCTCCAGAAGATCGCGATCACGATTCCTGCGATGACGATCGCACCTCCCAGGGTTACGCCTGCCAAGCCACCTTCGCGTCCCATGCTCCGAACCTCCTGATCGCCACTGCTCGTAGAGCGCCGTCTCTCGGTACCCGGACGAGCAAGCATTCAAACGATCGAGAGCTTCGCAGCCGGTCACGCCGACCGTCGCCAGCACCGCCACGGATAATCCGCGCATGAGGATCCGCGCCGCAGTGCTCGAGGAGTTCGGGCAGCCGCTCGTCGTTCAGGAGGTCGACCTCGCCGAGCCGAAGGACGGGGAAGTGCTCGTCCGTCTCGCGGCCTGCGGGGTGTGCCATACCGACCTCTACACCGCATCGGGCGCCGACCCGACCGGCTACGCGCCGTGCGTGCTCGGCCACGAGGGGGCCGGTGTGGTCGAGAAGGTCGGACGGGGAGTGAGCTTCGTGGCTCCCGGCGACCACGTCATCACGCTGTTCGCGCCCGAATGCGGCGAGTGCGTCCACTGTCGGAGCCCGCGGACGAATCGCTGCATCGCCATCCGCGACCAGCAGGGCCTCGGCTATCTCCCCGACGGGACGACGAGGCTCTCCCGCGACGGCGAGCCGATGCGGCACTTCATGGGCACCTCGACGTTCGCGGAGTACACGGTGATGCCGGAGATCGCGCTCGCGAAGGTCTCCACGGAGGCTCCGCTCGACGGCTGCGCGCCGTTCGCCTGCGGTCTCGCGACGGGGATCGGCGCGGCGCTCTACACCGCGAACGTGCAACCCGGATCGACCTGCGTCGTCTTCGGCGCCGGCCTCGTCGGGCTCGGCGCGGTG
>JBGSXQ010000285.1:0-1524 GCA_041751315.1 Gaiellaceae bacterium
CCCTCGCGGGCCTCGAGCGGCCGCTCTCGCAGTATCTCCTGGAGCTCGAGCCAGAGCGTGCGGAAGGCCGCTCCTGGTACGCAGGCCCGGGAGCCGGGGAGCTCGTCGAGTGGCGCCCGATCCTCGACCGCGCGGGAGTGCGCGCGTGTCCGAACCGCGTCGCGGCTGTCTACCTCGAGCTCGCGGTGCTCGTTCGAGCGCTCGAAGGGCTCACGACCGCGGCGAACCTCGACGCCGCGCCGGATCGTTCGTCCCTCTGGGCGGGTCTCTTCGATCTTCAGGACACGCTGCTCGGCTCCACCGTGGACGACCTGCGCGCGCTGGCTGCCTGACCGGCGGCCGCTACCGCGCCTGCTTGCGCGCGACGACGAGCAGATACTCGTACTCGTATGCGGCCGGCGTGCCAGGAGCTGCGCTGTTGGACTCGATCGCGAACTGCAGAAACGCTCGATCGAGCGCCTCTGCCTCCTCGGGCTGGTCGGCCAAATCCGCCGTGACCGCCACGAGCGGGCCGAACGACTCGCGGAAGAGGTCGTAGTACGCAGTCGGGGTGGTGGCTTGCTCGACGTAGGTCGCTCGTGTCATCTCCAGCGAGTCGACCGCTTCGCCGAAGAGCGCGCGCACGTGACTCTCGTCTCCCCACAGAAGTGGCGAGAGCGCGTCCGGAGGCGGTGCGGGCATGTACGGGGCGAGCGTGCCGAAGAAGCGGCCGGCAAGCCCGTCCGGCGTGAAATTCAGCATTCCGATGACGCCCCCGGGCCGACAGACGCGCAGCATCTCCCGCGCGGCGGCGTGGTGATCCGGCGCGAAGATCGCTCCGAACGAGGAGGTGATGGCGTCGAAGGAGCCGTCCGCGAACGGCAGATCTTGAACATCGGCCTCCACCCACTCGAGCTCGACGCCGAGCTGTGCTGCCTCGCGCCGACCGGCTTCGAAGTTCTCCGGCGTCACGTCGGAGGCGACAACGTCAGCGCCTGCCTGCGCCGCGCGGATCGCGACGTTCCCCGTTCCCGCGGCGACGTCGAGCACGCGCTGGCCGGGGGAGATCCCGCAGGCGTTGACGAGCACCGGCCCGACCTCCCAGATCGTCGCCTTCGCGAAGCGGTGATAGTCGCCTAGCGCCCACATCGTCATCCGAGTCCTCCTCTCGCTGGCAAGCTCCTCGATGCGCCATCGCGAAGCGGCCTCGATGAGAGGGCTCTGCGGGTCGAGCATGCCATACGAGAAACCGTAGAGCCCACCAGGTCGCGGCCGCGATCCTGGAGGGGGGATCGGGCTTGCGGAGGTCACGTGCCGCATCGTGTGGTGAAGGCTGCACGCTCGCTGGCACGATTGTCCCGTGCCCGCCCTGCGGATCGTCGTCGTCGGCTCGATCAACCTCGACCTCGTCGCGCGCACCGCAACGCTCCCGAGGCCAGGGGAGACGGTGACCGGAGCGACCTTCGCGCGCCATCCAGGCGGGAAGGGCGCGAACCAGGCCGTCGCGTGCGCGCGGCTCGGCGCGGAGGTGACGCTGATCGGCGC
>JBGSXQ010000286.1:0-2709 GCA_041751315.1 Gaiellaceae bacterium
GAGCCGACCGCCCGGGTACGCCCCTGCCTGCGCGAGGAGCGTCGCGATGGCCGCGGCCGTGATTCGCCCGCCGGGCGGCGCCTTCTGGCGGAGCGTCTCCTGCAGTGCCTCGACGAAGACCGGGTCGCTCGTGTACTGCGCGATGCCCAGCCCGCGGAGGAATGGGAGCGAACCGAGGTCGAGGTCGCGGATCCTCCAGCCGAGCATCGTCGTGTCGAGCGTGAGCACGATCGCGGAGCACCCGCAGCGCTCCGCGCGTGACACGAGGCTCGCGACGAGCTCGTCCGACGTCGACCAGTAGAGCTGGAACCAGTGCGGCGCGTCGCCCATCGCCCTAGCCGTCTCTTCCATAGGGCGGGAGGCTTGGTTGGAGAAGACGAACGGGATACCTTCCGAGGCGGCCGCGCGCGCAACTGCGACGTCGGCGTCGCGGTGCGCCACTTCGAGAACGCCGATGGGGCAGAGGAAGAACGGGCTCGCCGTCGGCGTGCCGAGGACCTCGACGGCGGTCTCGCGCGCGGAGACGTCTCGCAGCATCCTCGGGACGATGCGCCAGCGCTCGAACGCCGCGCGGTTCCCCCACATCGTCTCCTCGGTGCCCGCGCCGCCCGCCACGTACGCGTATCCCTCCGGGGACATCGCCTTGCGCGCTGCCTGCTCCAGCCGGTCGAACGAGACGGGAACCGTTGGATACGTTCCGCGCGCTCCACCGACGTAGACCTCGAACTGTCGCTCGCGCCCGATTCCGACGGACATGGCCGCACCCTAACGGCGTACACACGAGAATCGCGCCGGTGACGAGTTACCCGACGCCGAAGCTGATCCTCGACAAGACGCTGTCCGCGACCTTGCTCGTGGTGCTCTCTCCGGTCTTCGGCTTTCTGTTCGTGGCGATGGGTGTCGACATGCTCGTGCGGCCGCGAGACCGAGGACCGTGGCTCTATCGCGAACGCAGGATCTCGCGAGGCCGTGAGTTCGACCTCCTCAAGTTCAGGACGCTTCTGCGTGAGGTGGCCGAGCGCATCGACCCGACCGAGTCGCATGCGCGCATGCACGAGGCGGACGAGGCGAACCTCACGTGGGCCGGTCGGCGCCTCCTGAAGCCGCGCTACCTGGACGAGCTCCCGCAGATCTGGAACGTCTTCCGTGGCCACATGAGCCTCGTCGGCCCGAGGCCGTGGCCGCCGCAGATGGTCGCGAACCAGGTCGCGAAAGGCATTACGTACCGCAACGAGATCGTCGCGGGCTGGACAGGCCCTGCACAGGTCGAGAAGGGCGTGATCGAATCATCTGGATACGCACAGCTCGACGTGGCGTACGTCGAGCTCTGTCGCCGCGCGGGCGCCTGGGAGCTCGTTCGCAACGACCTCGGGCTGCTCTGGCGAACGGTCGTGGTCATGGCGAAGGGCGAAGGACTGCGATTCTGACCCGATGACTCGTCTCGAGCGGTGGTTCGATCCGCACCGAGTGGCGGGTGTTCTTGGCCTGGCGATCGCGACGCCGAGCGCGGATCCTGAAGTAGTGACCGGTCTACCTCGAGAGGGGCTCTCACGGTTGCCTTCGGGGGCGAAATCTGCCAATGTCCCGGCCGCGCGGCGGGCGAGCATGCTCCTGAGCCGGGACTTCCCTCCCCCTACCGGCAGGCCCGCCGCGCCCCCCTCTCGATCTTTTTTTGGGAGTTGAGGCTGGAAGGGGATGGGGACGCTCCCCGCTCCCCGCTCGCCGAAAGCTTCGGCGTCTGGCGCTTCTCGACGCAGCCGAACGGGGCATTCGATCTCGAGCCACCCGTGAGTAAGGATGATGTGAGAAATCGTTTCGACCGGCTGAACGCCGGACACACTTGACGTGAAGCGAACCTCGGGGGAGGGGCGCACCGAGTTTCGGTCTGGCCCGCGGCTGGGATGACGAACGTCCCTCCCTCGAGGACGGTTCGATCCGGGAGGCAAGGGAGCCGCCGCAATCTTCTGACCGCTCGGCCGCAGCGCGCCTATAGAGGGCACGGTGGAAAGTCGGACGGGGAGCGGCGGGGGTGGGATTCGAACCCACGAGGCGCTTGCACGCCCAACGGTTTTCCAGACCGCTGGAAACGCTCCCAGGGCCTGCTCAAGCTTGGGGGCAGTTAGCTCGGGTGCCACCACTGTCGAGGGCCGGCGGCGGCCGCTCCCGAACCGCAGGCCAGGAGGGGCCACGCCGGTTGTGTCTCGCTCTCAGTCGATCAGGCTGCAGAGCTCGGTCGCCTTACCGCTCCACTTGAAAGACGTCACCGGGTACGCCAACGCTGGATCGAGGATCTCGTCCACGTGTCCCACGATGTAGTTAGAGCCCGCCGTCGTCACCGGCCTCCCCGACGAACGGTCCGAGGTCACCCCGTGAGACGAAACCGCAGGATCTAAACGCGCCTGCATGTAGCGGCGGGAAGAGCAGGCCGTGTGAGACTCCGATCCCAGGTGGCTTTCGAGCGCGGCGACCTGCCTGAGACTGACGAACCAACCGTAGCGGTCGCGCAAGTTTTCCGCGTCGTCCGCATCTATAGCGGGGAAGAAACCCCGGGTCTGGGGCGGCGGCCGGCTAAGAGCCCATTGCGGTAGGCAGGGACCCGGAGCGCGATAGCGAAGTCCGACCTCGTTGCTGAAATCGACGAGGGAGGGCGTGATGGGTCTCGTGGTCAAAGACGACGGCTGGCGGATCCCGGACGAGGTGTGGGCGCAG
>JBGSXQ010000287.1:0-8552 GCA_041751315.1 Gaiellaceae bacterium
GCGGCTGCAGCACGTGCCGACGTTCCGGGGCGAGGATGGGCCGACCGGCGGGCGCGCATGGTCGGTCGCCTGCTTCTACGTCCATCGCTCGCACTGGCGAAACGGAGTCGCTGCGGCGCTCCTCGAGGCGGCCGTCGACCGCGCCCGGCGACACGGCGCGTCGACGGTGGAGGGCTATCCCGTGATCGGCGGGAGCATCGACCCGTACACGGGATACGACACGATGTTCGCCAGCCAGGGCTTCGAGCTCGTGCGCGCGGGCCGGGGGAAGGGTCGGGCGCTCTGGAGAAGAGAGATCTCAGGCCGAGACGACGCCGTCCGGAAACGGTGAGAGCTTCTCGGCTCCGTCGGCGGTGATCAAGAAGTTGTCCTCCACGCGAAGCCCTCCGCCACCGGCGATATAGCATCCTGGCTCGAGTGCAAGCACCATGCCGGGGGCGATCTCGCCCCCGCCGGCCTGGTGCGCATACGGAGGCTCGTGCGCGCGGGCGCCGACTCCGTGGCAGATCGGGTGCGACGGCTGCCCGGGGAAGCCGATCGCGGCGATGTTCTCGCGAACGCGGCGATCGAGCTCCGCGAGGCTTGCACCCGGCCGAGCGAAGGCGATGGCATCGTCGTACACGCCCGTGAGCGCGGACTCGAGCTCGCGGTATGCAGGCGTGAGCTCGCCGACCACGAGGTTCTTCGTGTGGTCGCACCAGTAGCCGTCGGCGCAGACCCAGATCTCGAACAGCGTCGGCTCGCCTTCGACGACCGGACGCGACGTCGTCGCGGTGAACGTCTTGATTCCCACCCCCGACCAGACGAGCGAGAACCCGAGCGCAAGGTCGACCTGCGCTTTCCAGCCAGTGCCCTCGCCGTGGACGAACCCCTCCCACTCCGAGGCGATCTGCGCCTCGCTCATCCCCGCGTCGATGACGAGCTTGCAGTGCTCCATGGCCGCGGCTGCAATGTCGTTCGCGAGGCGCATGCGCTCGATCTCCTGGTCGGTCTTGAGCGCGCGAGCGGCTGCGAGCAGCGGGGTCGCGTCGCGAGCTTCACCGAACGCGCTGAACCACTCGGCTGTGAACGTCGTCGGCTCGCCGACCATGCGATCGGCCGCCTGCGTCCCGAGGGAGAGCTCGAGCCCGACACGGCCGAACTCGCTCGCCGCCTGGCGGGCGAGCTCGAGCACGCGCGCAGTCGGCGGACGAGGATCGCGCTCGTCGTAGCCCTTGAACAGACGGAGCTCGTCCGTCCAGGCAGTGCGCCGTGCGTCCTCCTCGGATGCTTCGAGGCAGATCAGGACGGCGTCGCCCTCGCGCGGGAAGACGCACGCGTCGTAGCCCTTCATGCCCCAGAAGTTCGTCAGGTAGAGGACGTTGTCGGGCGCGCGGACGACGAGCGCGTCCAGCTCGTGCTCGGCCATGAGCTCGCGCACGCGCGCGAGCTTCACGTCGTCCCGCGGCCACCTCACCAGCGCACACGTGGCGGCGCGGGCTCGCCGTGCGCCTCCTCCCAGGAGATCACGGGATTGCGCAGCACGCCGATGCGCTCGATCTCGCATTCCATGACGTCCCCCGGCTTCAGGTAGAGGGACGCCGCGTCGGGAGAGAAGCCGGCGACCCCGGACACCGTGCCCGTGGAGACGACGTCTCCGGCGGAGTACCCCAGCGCCGAGTAGTGGCTCAGGATCTCGGGGATCGTCACGCTCATGCGGCTCGAGTGAGACGTCTGACGATCCTCACCGTTGACGCGCAGCGTCATCGCGAGGTCGTGCGGGTTCGGGATCTCGTCGGGGGTCACGATCCACGGGCCGAGCGGGCAGAACGTGTCGATCGCCTTGCAGAAGCTGAAGACGCCAGAGCGCATCTCGCGCCGCTGGATGTCGCGCGCGGTGATGTCGTTGAAGATCACGTACCCGCCGATGTAGTCGACCGCCTCCTCCGGCGAGAACCACTTCCCCTCCTCCTTGATCACGACCGCGAGCTCGAGCTCGTAGTCGAGCTCCTCCGTCAGGTGCTCGGGGTACACCACCGGCTCGTCGGGCCCGACGATCGCATCGACGTTCTGGAAGAAGACGATCCACGGCGCGATCTCGTGCGACCAGCCGACCTGTTTCGACTCCTCTTCGTGCTCGCGGAAGTTGCCCGCGGTGTGGAGGAACTTCTTCGGGATGATGGGAGCGCGGAGCTCGGTCTCCGCCAGCGCCACACGCTCGCCCGTCTCATCCGCACCACCGTCCTCGAAGAGCTCGCGCATCGAGGGCACGTCGAGAACGACGATCTCGTCACCGTCGAGGTAGCCGACCTGCCGGTCGTACCCGAACGAGACGAGCTTCACGCCGCCGCCTCGGCGCGCTTGCGCGCCGCGCGCAGGAGGAGGATCCGTATGAGCCCGCTGAACGGCCGCACGACGAACCAGTATCGACGGAACTTCCTCCTCGACGCCGGATCTGCGACATGGACGCGTGTCTCGGTCGAGAGGCCGCCTGCTCCGACGCGGAAGTCGACGACGGCCTTGCACGTGTCCGGGCGCGCGTACGCGACGAACTCCGCGGCTGTCGTGGGCCGCTCGGCGTCGCTCTGTCCGCCGAGAAGGCGCCAGAACTGACCCGTCAGCCCGAGAACGATGCCGTGGTCAGGCACGTCCTCGAGCACGACGCCGGGCAGCTCGCCGCCGATGAACGGCTTCGTCGCATCACCGTACGGCTTGCCGAGGCGCCTGATCCACCACAGAGCGCGAGCGAGCGGGATGTCCGAGATGGAGACGGTGCGTAGCGCCATGTCGATGCGCGCGGCGGGCGCGTCGATCGCGAGCGAGTGCCGCTCGGAGAACTCGTACGTGGGCAGGAAGTCGTCGAGCGGTCTCATTCCACGATCTTCCGGAACGAGCTCCTCGTCGCCGCGGAACGTCCAGATGTCATGCGATTTCGCAGATGGTGATCGTCGCGCGCTTGCCGCACTCGGCGTCGTAGCTCGAGCGAGGTGCAGACGGCGTACCACGGACGCGGGGCGCGCGAGCCGCTACGCGCCCGGCGCCTGATACTGGACTTGCTCCGCCTTGCGCAACGCATCGATCGTCTCGTCGACGGTCAGGAGGACGGACGTCTCGAACGAGCTGAGCGCGCCACCGCTCGTGATGGCCAGGGCGACCGCGGCCATGGACACGTTGTCGGGGGCTTCCCAAAGGGTGTAGCCGTCGTGTGTGCCGAAGGAGTACCAGAACCCGTGAAGCTTCCCGCCGACGGACTCGATGTACGACTGAGCGGCCAATCGGCGGTCCTCCGGGTTGCCGATCATCCGGGCCCACGTCTCGGGCGTGTAGCTGAATCTCGTCAGATAGAGCTGCATGGTCACTCCCTCTCGGTCGCCGACCCGATCAAGCGTCGAGTATGACGCGCCAGGTTCGCCTACGCGCGCCTGAGCGTCTGCTCGGTCACGCGACGCCGCACACGTTGACAGCAGCCCGCGCGTACACCTCCGCGGTCTTCACGAGCCCGTCGATCTCGAGGTTCTCGCCCTTCGCGGTGTCGAGGAGGCCGCTCGACGTGCCGTAGTTCACGGTCGCGATGCCGTAGCGCGTGAGCACGGACGCATCGGAGAACCAGCGCGTGACGTCGCGCTCCGGGGGCGAGCCGAAGACGTCTGCATGCGCAGCGTCGAGCGCGCTGACGAGGGCGTGGTCTTCGGCGATCTCGGCGCCGGGCGCGGTCACGTAGACCTCGCCTTCGATCCCGTGCTCGCGGAATCGCTCGCCCAGTCCACGCACCATCTCGAGAACCTCGGTGCGCGCCGTCGTCATCTCCTTCGTGGGCGGCACGCGCACGTCGAGGAAGAGATCCGCGCGGTGCGGCGTTCGCGAGACGCGCCAGCCGAACCCGCCCTGGAGCGCCCCCACGTTGACGATCGCCTTCGCCCCGCGGTACGCGTTCGCCGGGTCGTTCTCCCAGGTCGGGATCCACTCGAGCACCGCGTCGAGGACGTCGCGCATGCGGACGATCGCGTTCTGGTCGCGCCTGCCCTCGCTGAAGGCCGTATGGATGAACGGGCCACGCGTGGAAAGGCGGAGCCAGAGCGAGCCGAAGTGCCCGAGGACGACCTTCGACTCGGTCGGCTCTCCGAGGATGCACATGTCCGCGACGCCTCCGTGCGAGACGAGGTGGCGTGAGCCTGCGGCGTAGCCGCGGTACTCGGCCCCTTGCGCATCGCCGTACTGCGTCTTCTCGATCTCGCCCGCGACCGCGGCGATCATCACGTCCCCCCGGAGCTGGATTCCAGCGTCGGAGAGCGCCCGCAGCGCCTCGACGTAGCAGGCGAGCGCGCCCTTCATGTTCGAGATGCCGAGGCCGTACAGCCGCCCGTCCTCGACGAAGGCAGCCGGCTGGAAGCCGGGGACGTGTGCGAGCCAGGGCTCGCGACCCGAGTACGACGTGTCCGTGTGGCCGTTGAACATGAGGCTCGGTCCGCCGCCTGTGCCCGCGCGCGTGCCGAGCACGTTCGCGCGTCCGTCCTCCACCTGCTGCCACTGCACCTGTAGGCCCATGGTATGGAACGTGTCGCGCATCAGCTCCGCCATCGCCTCCTCGGAGCCCGTGAAGCTCGGGACGTCGATTGCCTGCGAGGCCCAGTTAACGAGTCGTTCCGGATCGATGCGGATTTCAGTCACGGAAGCGCGGAAGCACCTTCTCGCCGAAGAGCCGGATCTGGTCGTGGCGGCGGTCGCCCCAGAGCTCGAGCATGACGTGCGTGCAACCGGCGTCGCGATACTCCTCGATCGCGGCGATGCACTCGTCGGGAGTCCCGGCGATCGGCTTGCAGCGGTCGAGTAGCTCGTCTGTCACCAACTCCTTCGCGGCGAGACGTCCGCCCCGCTCCATCGCCTCGGCGACGGGTTCAAGCTCGTCCATCTCGATCTCGGCCAGATCGAGGAGCGTGTCGGCGGCACCCTTGATGTTCTGGAACTTGTTCGCGAGGTACATGCCCGCGATCTCGCGCGCGCCGTCGCGGCCGGCGTCACTGTCCGTCTCGTGGATCGACGCCACGATCGTGCAGCCGACGTCGAGGTCGGGGCCGACGTTCTCGCGGGTGTAGCGGACGAAGGCGGGTGTTGTGATCGAGGGCGTGAGCACGCCCTCGGCAAGCTCTCCGGCGAGCGCCTGCATCTTGGGCGCCGTCGCACCGACGTAGATCGGCGGCACCTCGCGCGGCGCGTGCGCCTCGCCCTGCAGGCCCGGCACGGAAGCACTCCACGTGTCGCCCTCGTACTCGAACGGCTCGCCTCCGAGGACGCCGCGCACGATCGTGATGGCGTCGCGCATCGGCCCGAGCGTCTTCGTTGTCTGCGAGCGGATGTTGTTGAGGAAGATCTTCGACGTACCGAAGCCGAGGAGGAAGCGACCCGGCCCGCCTGCCTCCTGCACCACTCTTGCATCCATCGCAACTTGCACCGGGTGACGCGTGAAGGGCGAGATGATCCCCCACCCGATCGTGAGCCTTTCCGTCTCGCGTGCCATGAGTGCGGAGACCACGGTCGACGAGCGCGCCTCCATCCCGTGCTTGCGCCACCACGGGTACGCCTCGGCGAGCCAGACCGTGTCCATCCCGGAGCGATCCATGACGCGCGCCGACTCGAGCATCTCGTCGAGCGGCTCCATCGTCAGCTGCATCACGCCGATTCGAAGCGGCGCGCTCATGCGAAGCCCGGGGTCAGACACCGATTCCCGTCAAGCCCCAGCGAACACAATTTCGCATCAATCGCTCCACATGCCTTCGCGCCTGGCGACCAGGGGGGAAGTCGAAACGCCACGTCGTCTCGAGCCATGCCCGTCAACACCCTCGTCCGAGTAGCTCCGGCGTCGTGTCTGACACGGAGTCACGGCGCTGCCGCGCCGCGAGCTGCATCAGGCCGATGCGAAACGACCGCACGACCGGCCTCGCTCAGGAGCCGAGCGTCGACTGCGTGGGGCCTTGCGGGTCCGACTCGTATGCCTCGGGGGACGCCGGATGGATGCCTTCCTTGGCGCCACCGGTCGAGCTCACCACCTCCACGACACGCTTCTCGAGCGCCTCGAGGACCTGCGTGACCTGCTGGTTCACGATCGGCTGCAGGACGCGCTGGCCCATCGCTCCGACCGGGCCGGCGATCTTGACGTCAGCCTCCCACGCCATCGAGGTGCCCGCGCCCGCCTCGGTGAGCGTGAACGAGGTCTTCATGTCCATCAGCGCGCCGACGCCCTGGCCCTTCGCGCGCATCGACGCGAACTCGAGCTCGCGCTCCTCGAGGCGCTCGAAGTTCATCGTCATCTTCAGGCCACCGAGCCCGAGCGGCACCTTCACCTTCGCCGTCCAATGCTTCTCGTCTTGGATCTCGAACGACTCGACGCCGGGCATGAGCTTCGCCATCTCGGACGGCTCGTTGATCACGCTCCACACGGTCGCGCGCGAGGCCGACAGCTCCTTCGTGCCCGAGACGATCACTTCGAGGCTACCGAGACGTTCGCGCGCGTGGATTCGGGGTCTTGCAGCATGGCCCACACCCTATGCGCTGGGTTGCAGCTGTCGTAGACGATGGCGCCTCCCGCCGCGCGCAACGCATCCTGGATCGCGGAGCAGATGCAGTGGATCCCGCCTCCGCCGCCCTCACCCATCCCCTTCGCACCGAGCGGGGCCACGGGTGACGGCGACTCCATCGCGCCAGTCTTCAGCGGCGGCATGTCCATCGCGTGGGGCACGTGGTAGTCGTAGAAGTTGGCGGTGAGCAGCGTCCCGTCCTCGTCGTAGACGAACTCCTCGTGCAGTGCCGCACCGATCGCGTGCGCGGTCGCACCGTGCACCTGGCCCTCGACGATCTGCGGGTTGATCCGCGTTCCACAGTCATCGACCGCCGCGTAGTCGACGATGTCGACCTCCCCCGTCTCGGGATCGATCTCGACGACTGCCGCATGGATCTGCATCGCGTAGGTCAGCGTCAGCTGCCCGGTCTTCTTTTCCGTGTCGACCATGCCGAAGTACGGGCGGCAGACGTAGCGGTGGTTCAGCGTCGGGTTGAAGTCGGGCGGGAGGAACGCGTTGTTCGCGTTGATGATCGCGCCGAGCGCCATGAACGGCAGCGCGGCCTCGGGCGGGCCGTCCTTGATGCGCGCGAAGCCCTCGGAGAGCTCGATCGCCTCCGGCGGTGCCTGCAGCACTGCGGCGGCAAGCTCGATCATCTCGCCGCGCACGAGCTCCGCCGCGCCCTTCACTGCGCCGAGGCCGGTGAACGCGAACTGCGACGCATACGTCCCCGAGAAACCCGCGTGCGAGTTGAACCACGTGTCGTGGCCGCGACGGACGTTCACCTGGTCGGGCGAGCAGCCGAGGATGTCGGCGACGACCTGCGCCGCGGTCGTCTCGTGACCCTGGCCCTGAGGAACGGTGCCGAGCGTGACGACGACCTCGCCGAAGATGTCGAGCTTCACGGACGCCGCCTCGTTGTTCCCCGAGAACTGGAGCTCCGGGTTGAGGAGCGTCGACTGGCCGAAGTTGTTCGTCCCGGAGTCGAGCGTCGAGCCGATCCCGAGGCCGAGGAGCTTGCCCCGCGCTGCCGCTTCCTCCCGCCTGGCCTCGATCGACCCCGCATCGATGAGCTCGAGCACCATGTCGAGCGCCGCGGAGTAGTCGCCAGAGTCATAGAAGCAGCCGTTCGGCGTCTCGTACGGCATCTGCTCCGCCTTGACGTAGTTGCGCTTGCGGATCTCGACCGGGTCGAGGTCGAGCCTGGCCGCGACGATGTCGATGATCCGCTCGGTCAGCCAGAGGTGCTGCATGCGCGAGTAGCCGCGATTCGGCGACACCGGCGACTTGTTCGTGCAGACCTGAGTGAAGTCGACGCGGATGTTGCGCCAGCCATACAACCCGGGCGTGACCTGTGCCCAGATGATGCAGCCGAGGGGCTCGTAGCGCGGGAACGCACCGCAGTCGTCGAGTGCTCGCACCTTGAATCCGGTCATCGTCCCGTCGGCCATCACGCCGACCTCGACGTCGAGGAACCAGCGCTCGTTGCCGTGCGCGTTGGCCGTGTGCTGGTCGGTCCGCCACTCCGTCCACTGCACCGGACGGCCGAGCTTGCGCGCGAGCAGGCACAGGACGACGTACTGCGGGTGCAGGCAGATCTTGTTTCCGAACCCGCCGCCGATGTCGTGCGTGACGAAGCGCAGCTTGTCGATCCCCGTGCGCAATGCCGGCGCCATCCAGATCGCGCCCACGCCGGGCATCTGGTGGTTGCAGGTCAGCGTCCACTCCCCGGTGCCCCTGTCGTACTCCACGAGCGCGCCCGCGCACTCCAGCGGGGTCGACGAGAAGCGGTGGAAGTGGAGCTTGTCGATCTTCACGACGTGATCGGCCTCGGCGAGCGCCGTGTCGACGTCGCCCCAGTCGAAGACGCCCGACCAGACCACGTTCGAGCCCGCGTCGTCGTGCAGGATCACATCGTCCTTCAGAGACTCCGCTGCATCGGTCAGCACCGGCAGCTCGTCGTACTCCACCTCGATCAGCTCCGCCGCATCGCGCGCGAGCTCACGCGTCGCCGCGGCG
>JBGSXQ010000288.1:0-5822 GCA_041751315.1 Gaiellaceae bacterium
CGGCGCGCGGCGCGAGCGCGCGCACGAGCGGCCGCACGGCATCGGCGGCAGTCTCCGGAAGCGCTCGTTCGGACTCGATGTTGAGCACACCGACCACGACGCTGCCGGCACGCAGCGGGATCGCGAGCTCCGATACGACACCAGGCAAGGCCGCGACGTAGTCGGGATCCTGGCGTACATCGGCGACGAGCTCGGTACGTGCCGACTTCACGGCCCGTCCCGTTATCCCACTCTCGAGGGTGATGCCGTCGGGGACAACCGCATACCCGCGCTGCGCGACGAGCCACAGCCGGCCGTGCTCCAGCACGAAGACGGAGGGCATGGCTCCTGCAACGGCCTCGTAGAAGGCGTCCACGGCCGCTTCGACTGATCTCCCCGGATCATCGCACGAGGCGGCCTCGTCGGCCGCGCGCTGCGCGGCAGCCGCAAGCAGTCCGACGTCGATGGGTCGAACGACGCGCGCAGCCGCTGAGGCACTATCCATGGCCTCAGTTATCGGCGTTCAGGGCGCGCGGCTAGAGGCCGAGCAGTCCTCTTACTGGCGACCGAGATCCTTGTACCAGTCGAAAATCGCGTCCCCCCAGAACAGCGCCACGACACCGCCTGCGGCCAGGAACGGCCCAAGTGGGATTGCGGAGGAGCGCGCCTCGCGTCCCTGCCGCACGAAGAGGATCATCGCGGGCACGAAGGCGACGAAGAAGCCGACGAACATCGCGACGATCACCGACACGCCGAGCCCGGCACCAAGAACCGCTGAGAGCTTCACGTCACCCATACCGAGACCCCGTGGGTAGGCGAGCACGACGAGGAAGAGAACGAGCCCAGCCCCGAGCGCCGCGAGGATCCACTCGACGCTCGGATCGTCGATGGCACGCAGCGCCAGCAGCACGATCGCGCCCGGGAGGATCACCTTGTCGGGGATGAGGCGATGCTCGAGGTCGGTGCGCGTGATGACGACCAGGATCCAGCAGAAGAGCGTTGCGGCTGCCGCCTCGATCGTGAAGCCGAACACGAGCCCGCATGCAGCACCAAGAAGCGCGAGCGCAAGGGCCACGAGCGGCAGTCGCGGCGAGCGCGGCACGCGTCGGAGCAGTGGGTCGTGCAGCGGAGCGTTCGTCGCGATTCGATCCGCGACGGGGCTCATGAGCAAACCTGCGAAAAGCCCTACGATGCCTGCCGCGACAGTCACTCGTCTGGGGTTCAGCAGCAGGCCTCACGCTCCTGCCCGGCGCCCGGCGTTCCCTCGTCTGGGGGATCGCAGATCTCAGTCCCTCGTTTTGGGGACGCTGCGAGGCGCATCTGAAACTACGGTCGGATGTAACTGCGGCGGCCCGCGACGGGCCAGAACGGCGACGAGTGACAGTCAGAGCACGGCGGCAACTGAGAAGCACGTTCGCGTGGGCGCTCTGCCTGGCAGCGCTCGTTCTCCTTGCGAGCCTTTTCACGGCGGCATTTCGCGAGAAGCCGGACACCGTCGCTGCCGCACTGGTTCTCTGCGCGTTCGTCGCCGCTGCCTCGGGCGTGTTCCTCAACTGGCGGCTCGATCGCGCGCACTCCGAAGCCCTGCGCGACCCGCTGACCGGGCTCCCGAACCGCGTCCTGCTCGACGACCGAATCGAGCAGGCATTCCGTCGCTCTCGGCGCGCTGCGGAGCCGTTCACGCTGATCGCCATCGACCTCGACGGATTCAAGGACGTCAATGACGTCCGCGGGCACCGAGCCGGGGATCTCGTGCTCAAGACGCTTGCCCGGCGCTTCGAGGCGATCCTCCGCGAGGTCGACACCGTCGCTCGTGTCGGAGGCGACGAGTTCGTCATCCTCTCCATGGGCACCGGGAGCGACGACCGCGCAGGGGCGCTCGTCGGCCGGCTCCGAAACGCGCTGCGTCGACCGTTCAGCGTCGAGGGCGCTGTCGTGGAGATCGACGGCAGCATCGGCTGGGCCGTGTTTCCCGACGACGGCTCGACCGCCGAGGAGCTGCTCGCACGGGCGGACGGCCAGATGTACGCGACGAAGCGAGACACGAGCGACGAGTCCGTCATGGTCCGCCGCGGAGCGGACGCCGGCGTCGTGCGCGACGTCGAGACCGCACTCGCGCGCAACGAGCTCCTCGTCGTCTACCAGCCGATCCTAAACATGTCGAGCGGTGCCCCCCACTCCGCCGAGGCGCTCATCCGGCGCGTTCTCCCGGACGGCGTGCTCATGCCGCCCGCCGAGTTCATCCCGCACGTCGAGCGCACCCCGCTCGTGCGGGAGCTGACGTTCCTCGTCGTCGCCGACGCGCTCGACTCGGCACAACAGTGGTCGAACGCCGGCCACGATCTCGGCGTCTCGATCAACATCCCGTACCGATTGCTCGACGACCCCCAGTTCGCCGACGGCCTCGCCGAGATGCTCTGCAGTGTCGACCCGACGTCGCCGCAGATCACGCTGGAGGTGGTGCCGGCCGGGCCTGGAGCGGGCACGCAGGTCGACGAGGACATCCTCGGCAAGTTCGACGCGCTCGGCGTGCGCCTGTCTCTCGACGACGCCGGTCGCGCCGCGTCGTTCGCGGCGCTCCGCGTCCTCCCGCTCGACGAGCTCAAGATCGACATCGGCTTCGTCCACGGCCTCGGGAAGAACGCAACAGACGCCGCGCTGGTCCGGGGCATGATCGACATCGGCCACTCCCTCGGGCTCGCGGTGGTGGCGGAAGGCGTGGAGACGCGCGCCGCGTGGAACGTCCTCGCCGAATGGGGCTGCGACTACGCCCAGGGCTTCTACGTGGCGACGCCGCGCAGCGCCGACGAGCTCATCGACTGGCTCGGCGCGAGCTGGCCAGCCGTCGCCTGACCCTTTCGGACATGTCGGGGGTCAGACGCGGTGTCAGACACCGGACGTGTCCTAAAACGGCTGGGGGTCAGACGCGGCGTCAGGCGCGGACGTGTCCGGGGGTCAGACGCGGTGTCAGACACCCGACGTGTCCGAAACGGCCTAGAGGCCCCCGCCGGGTTTCCACAACGGCTCGTCGTAGCCGTCCACCGCGTTCGCTGCACGCGCGAGGATGAAGAGGAGGTCGGACAGCCGGTTCAGGTAGACGAGGGTGAGCGGATTGACGTCGTGTGCTCTTGCTGCGACCAGCGCCTCGCGCTCGGCGCGCCGGCATACCGTGCGCGCGAGCTGGAGCCCCGCCGCGGCCTCGCTCCCGCCGGGAAGCACGAAGCTGCGCAGCTCCGGCAGGTCTGCGTTGAACGCATCGCACTCGGCCTCGAGACGGTCGATGAGACCCTGGGTCACCCGGAGGCGCCCTTCGCGCTCGATCGGCACCGAGAGGTCTGCCCCGAGATCGAAGAGCTCGTTCTGAACCCGAGAGAGCACCTCGCGTATGCCATCGGGGCACGAGCCGGCGACGACGCCGCCGAGCACCGAGTTGAGCTCGTCCACCGTTCCGTACGCCGCGATGCGCTCGTCGAGCTTCGAGACCCGCGAGCCGTCACCCAGCGATGTGTCGCCGGCATCACCGCCGCGCGTGTAGATCTTCGTCAGCCGGACGGGCTCGTCACGCTCGCGAGCCACCCTACGAGCGGGCTTCCTGCGCAACCGGCTCCTCGCGCACCTGCCTGCCGAGGATCGAGCGGGCGATGACGAGGCGCTGGATCTCGCTCGTGCCCTCGTAGATCTCGGTGATCTTCGCGTCGCGGTAGTACCGCTCGACCGGGAACTCCTTCGTGTAGCCATAGCCTCCGAGGATCTGGATCGCCTCGCCCGTCTGGCGTCGCGCCATCTCCGATGCGTACAGCTTCGCCTTCGCCCCTTCCGCGGTGTGTGGGCGCCCCTCCTGCTTCAGCCAGGCGGCGCGGTACACCAGGAGCCTGGCCGCGTCGATCTCGGTCGCCATGTCCGCGAGCTTCCATTGGATGGCCTGGAAGTCGCCGATCCTGCGTCCGAACTGCTCCCGCTCCTGCGCGTACACGCTTGCGACATCGAACGCCGCCTGAGCGATTCCGAGCGCCTGCGCGGCAATGCCGATGCGGCCCCCGTCGAGCGTCGCCATTGCGACGCGAAAGCCGCGATCCTCCTCATGGAGGAGGCGGTCACGCGCGACCCGCGCCCCCTCGATGACGATGTCCGAGGTCGTCGACGAGTTGAGGCCAAGCTTCTCCTCCTCGCGCGTCACGCGCACGTGCGCCGCGTCGAGGATGAAGCAGGACACGCCGCGCGCGCCCGCCGTCCCGGCCTCCGTGCGCGCGAAGACCACGAACGTGCCCGCCCGCGATCCGTTCGTGATCCATTGCTTCGACCCGTTGAGGATCCACTCGTCGCCGTCAGGGGTCGCCGCCGTGCGGAGCGAGCCGGCATCCGAGCCCGAGCCCGACTCGGTGAGCGCGAACGCGCCGAGCTGCTCGCCTCGCGCGAGCGGCGGGACGAACCTCGAACGCTGCTCGTCGGTGCCGAACGTGAGGATCGGGAGGGTCACGGCGCTCGTGTGCACGGCGACCGTGACCCCGACGCCCGCGTCTGCGCGCGACAGCTCCTCGAGCACGAGTATGTAGGAGAGGAAGTCCGCTCCCGCGCCGCCGTACTCCTCCGAGACGCATACCCCCATGAGCCCGAGCTGCGCGAGCTTGGGATAGAGCTCGTCAGGGAAGCGGTGCGCGCGATCCCACTCGGACGCATTCGGGACGATCTCCGCCTCGGCGATCTCGCGCGCGAGCGCCTGGATCGCCTTCTGGTCGGCGGTGAGCTCGAAGTCCATCAGGCGTAATCGTAGAAGCCGCGACCGGACTTCCGGCCGAGCCTGCCGGCGGCCACGTACTGGCGCAGCAGCGGACAGGGCGCGTACTTCGGGTCTCCGAGGCCCTCGTGGAGCACCTCCATGATCGAGACGCACGTGTCGAGGCCGATGAGATCGGCGAGCGCGAGCGGCCCCATCGGATGCGCGAAGCCGAGCTTCGCAATCGTGTCGATCGCCTCCGCCTCGGCGACGCCCTCCATGAGCGCATATGCGGCCTCGTTCACGAAGGGCATGAGGATCCGGTTCGAGACGAACCCGGGGAAGTCGTTGGCCGCGGCAGGCGTCTTTCCCAGATCCTCGGCGAGCGCCACGATGGCTGCGGCGGTCTCGTCCGACGTCTGCAACGCCCTGATCACCTCGACGAGCTTCAGGATCGGCACGGGGTTGAAGAAGTGCATCCCGACAACGCGGTCGGGGCGGGCCGTGACCGCGGCGAGCGACGTGATGGGAATCGACGACGTGTTCGACGCGAGGATCGCCTCGGGAGGCAGGATCTCGTCCGCGCGACGGAAGATCGCCTCCTTCACCGCACGATCCTCGACGACCGCCTCGATCAGGAGGTCGGCCGCCACGACCTCGTCCGCAGGCGTCACGCGCCCGAGAACCTCGCCCGGCGCAGGTCCTCCTTTCTCCGCGAGCTTCGTGAGGCTCCTCTCCATCGCGGCGACCGCGCGATCCACGGCACCGGGCATCTGGTCGTGGAGCGACACACGGCGACCCGACGCAGCGACGACCTGCGCGATGCCTCCGCCCATCTGCCCGGCACCGACGACGAGGACGTGCTCGAACCGCACGGCCCGAGTCTAGGGGCCTGTCCGGAAAGTGGTCGCGGTGGATGACACGCGGCACGTGCCGCGAGGCAAGGACGCAGGGAGCGTCAATATGCAGACATATTGGCGCGACCGAGGACGCAGCATCGGGGCGCGTGCCGCCTGTAAGGCGCCCTGATCCATTTTCCGGACAGGCCCCTAGCCTAGGGCTCGGGCGCGCCCGGCAGGTCGGGTCGCGCGCCTCGCCGCAGCCGCCGCAGTGCCCACAGCAGCACGAG
>JBGSXQ010000289.1:0-4009 GCA_041751315.1 Gaiellaceae bacterium
TGGCGCTCGTGCTCGACCACGCGCACGAACTCGCCGGCAGCGGGGGGGCGGTCGAACCCGAGTTCCTCGACGGGCTCGGCGGGCCCGGCCTGCGTGACCGTCTCGCCGCGAGAGTCGGGGAGCGCGCGCACCTTCCCGGAGGCGTCCCCCGCCACGGCAGCGTCTCCTACGCGAAGGGTTCCCCGGTGGACGAGCACCGTCGAGACCGGGCCACGCCCGACGTCGAGGCGCGACTCGATGACCACGCCGGACGCATCCGCCTCGGGGTTCGCGCGCAGATCGAGCTCGGCGTCGGCGACGAGCAGGATCTTCTCCAGGAGGTCGCCCAGGTTCTCCTTCTCCCGGGCCGAGACCGCGGAGAACTGCGTCGTTCCCCCCCAGTCCTCGGGCTGGAGGCCCTCCGCCGCGAGCTCGCTCTTCACGCGGTCGACGTTCGCGTCGGCGACGTCCATCTTGTTCACGGCGACGACGATCGGCACCTCGGCCGCGCGTGCGTGCGAGATCGACTCCTTCGTCTGCGGCATGACGCCGTCGTCGGCGGCGACCACGAGGACGGCGATGTCCGTGACCTTCGCTCCACGTGCGCGCATGGCGGTGAACGCCTCGTGACCCGGCGTGTCCAGGAACGTGATCCGACGTCCGCCGATCTCGGCCTGGTAGGCGCCGATGTGCTGCGTGATTCCGCCTGCCTCGGTTTCGACGACTGCCGCCTCACGGATGGCGTCGAGGAGCGTCGTCTTGCCGTGGTCGACGTGGCCCATGATCGTGACGACGGGGGGCCGGGGAGCGAGGTCTTCCTCCCTGTCTTCGTACGACGTCGGTTCGAGCTCCTCCTCGGCGGCGCGCTTGATCGTGATCTCGCGCTGGAGCTCGGTGCCGATGATCTCGACTTCCTCGTCGGAGAGCGACTGCGTCGCGGTACGCATCTGGCCGAGCCCCATCAGGATCTTGATGAGCTCCGGCATCGGGACGCCGAGCGTGTGGGAGAGATCCTTGACGGTGACGCCGGACTCGACGGTGATCGGCCCGGTGGGAGGCGGTGCCGGCGCCTGGCGTGGCTGGGCCGGTGCGCTCGAGCGGTCCCGTGCCTGACGGCCCGTGCTGCGCCCTCCCCCTCCCTCGATGACGACGCGCCGCTTGCGCCCCCCGGAGCCTCCGCGGGGGCGAATCGGGCGATTGGGTCCTTTGCGTCCGTCAGCCATCGTCAGTCAGTCTAGAACCCGCGGGCTCACGCCTCTTCGGGAACTCCCTCCTTCGCTTCCGCACGATCCTCTGCGCCGACGGAGGCGTCGAGCGCCTCGTCGGTCTCGGCGACCTCCGTTGCAACCTCTGCGAGCTCCTCCGCTTCCTCCGCCTCGAGCGTGTCCTCGACGGGGGCGGGCTCGGGCTGGTTCACGAGCTCCTGATGTGCAGGCACGCCGCAGTAGCGCGAGCCCGGCAGCGCGGCGTTCGGGCAGCGCTTGCCGTTCGAGAGGACTGCGCCGCAGCGGCCCGAGGGCTCTTCACCGTCTTCCGCACCCGCGTACGCGAGCTCGGCCTCGGCCTGCGCAAACTCCTGCTCGGACTGGATGTCGATCTTCCAGCCGGTGAGCCGGGTTGCGAGGCGGGCGTTCAGCCCCTCCTTGCCGATCGCGAGCGCGAGCTGGTCGTTCGGCACGATGACCGTCGCCTCGCGCGTGTCGTCGTCGATGTACACCTCGCGGACGCGTGCCGGCGAGAGCGCCTTCGCGACGAACCGCGCCGGCTCGGTGTTCCACGGGATGATGTCGATCTTCTCGCCACGCAGCTCGGACACGACCATGCGAACGCGGGAGCCTCGGGGGCCGACGCACGCGCCGACGGGATCGACGCCCTGCATGTGCGACTCGACCGCGATCTTCGAGCGGTACCCCGGCTCGCGAGCGACGCCGCGGATCTCGACGAGGCCATCGGCGATCTCCGGTACCTCGAGCTCGAAGAGCGCGCGAATGAGCTCGGGATCGCGGCGCGAGAGGATCACCTGCGGGCCCTTGGTGCCGGAGCGAACCTCGGCGATGACCGCCTTGATCCGGCTGCCCTGCTCGTAGCGCTCGCCGTCGACCTGCTCCGAGCGCGGGAGCAGCGACTCGACGCGTCCGAGGTCGACGAGGACGTTGTTGCGGTCGCCGGCCTGCTGGACGATGCCGGTGACGACCTCGCCCTGGCGGTCCACGTACTCCTCGTACATGATCGCGCGCTCGGCCTCGCGGATGCGCTGCTGAATGACCTGCTTCGCGGTCTGCGCGGCGATCCGGCCGAAGTTGTCGGGCGTCACGTCCGTGCGCTGGATCTGGTCGGGCGGAACCTGCGACCAGTCGAGCTCGAGGTCCTCGTCCGTGACGAGCGTGTGCTGACGCTCTCCGGTCTCCTCCTCGAGTTGCTCGAGCTCGGTGATGCGCGCCTCACGCGCCTCCTCGACCAGTCGCGTCTCGATGTCCTCCGGAATCTCGATCCCGAAGACGCGAAACTCGCCGACGCCGTCGAGCTTCACCTCGGCGTGTCGCGTGGCACCTGGTGTCTTGCGGTAAGCGGCGCGGAGCGCATCCTCGAGCGCGGTGATGAGAACGCCCTCCTCGATGCCCTTCTCCTTCTCGATCGCCTGAATGCCCTCGATGATCTCTTGGCTCATGTCGTCAACCCCTCGTCGATCAGATTGGCCCGCACGATCGCGTCGTACGGAATGCGAAGCGCGCCGGCATCGCCGGCGTCGAGCGTAATCGCGTCGTTGCCGGCCTCGACCACGACACCGCGACGTCGGCCCTTCTTGGCGCCCTCCAGCCGGACGGATACCCGCGCGCCCACGGCGTCGGCGAAGTGCTCCGGCTTGCGCAGGGGACGCTCGAGGCCTGGCGAGGAGACGTCGATCGTGTACTCCTCGCGGTACGTGTCGAGGACGCGGGTCACGCGCTCGCAGAGCGCATGATCGACGCCGTCCCCGTGGTCGATGTAGACGCAGAACCGACTCGGAGAGAGCAGCTCGACAGCGAGCACCTCCACTCCGGGCACGCGTGCCTCGATCGCGGGTGCGATCTCTTCCTGCAGCGTGCGCTCCTTGGCGAAGGTCGTCGTCATCTCTGCTCCCTCAACAAAAATGGGCGCGGCGCGCCCATTTCGTCTAGCCGGTGAAATGTGGTTCGGGGAGGATAGCACCCTCGACGCGACTCTTCAGACGTCGAGCACGATCGTGACCGGGCCGTCGTTGACGAGCGACACGGCCATGCGGGCACCGAAGACACCGCGCGCCACGCCGACGCCAGTCTCCGAGAGGCCGGCGCAGAACCGCGCGTAGAGGCGTTCGGCGTCGTCGGGCGCGGCCGCGTCCGTGAAGCTGGGCCTCGTCCCCTTGCGCGCATCGGCGATCAGCGTGAACTGGCTCACGACGAGCGCGCTTCCGCCGACGTCGATGAGCGACCGATCGAACCGATCTTTGTCGTTGTCGAAGATGCGCAGGCGGGCGACCTTGTCGGCGAGACGGTCGGCCTCCTCCTCGGTGTCGCCGGTCGCGACCCCGAGAAGGACAAGGAGTCCCGGGCCGATCTGCGCCACGGTCTCGCTCGCAACCGCCACGGAGGCGCCCGCCACGCGCTGAACGACGGCGCGCACGGGATCTACTCGAGCGCGTCGCCGTCCGACGTGCGCGGACGCAGCGAGCGCGCGAGCTTGACGTGGGGAGTCGCTTCCTCACGGCGCCCCTGGTTCAGGAGCGCCCTTCCGAGCGCGTGGTGCGCGAACTCGTCGGAGGGATCGAGCTCGACGAGCGCCCGGAACTCCGTCTCCGCCTCCTCCCAGCGCCCGATTCGGAAGTAGGCGATCCCGAGCGCCTCGCGGATGGAGCGTGAGGTCGGCTCGGCGCGCTTCGCCTTCTCCAAGGGAACCGTCGCCTGCGCCGCCATGCCGCTGCGCAGGTGCGTGCGCCCGAGCTGGAAGAGGTCGTACGTCTCGCTCATGAGACGCCCGCCGACCGTACCGAGCGAAGGGACACGAGCCCGCG
>JBGSXQ010000290.1:0-2593 GCA_041751315.1 Gaiellaceae bacterium
AGACCTTCGCGATCGTCGCGTGCGCCTTGCGGGCGAGCGCGCCACCCTCCGGTGCGCCGGCGGGAGCGGTCGCCGCCACCTCGTTCACGACGCTCCAGAGCCGCTTCACGAAGCGCGACATCCCCTCGACGCTTGCCTCGGTCCACTCCATGTTCTGGTCGGCGGGGCCGAGGAACATGATGTTGAGGCGGCACGCGTCGGCGCCGTAGCGCTCGATGAAGTCGTCCGGCCCGACGATGTTGCCCGCCCGCTTCGACATCTTGACGTTCCCCATCGTCACCCAGCCGTTGGAGAAGAACTCGGCAAAGGGCTCGCGGAACCCGAGCATCCCGAGGTCGTTCAGCACCTTGACCCAGAAGCGCGCGTAGATCATGTGCATCGTCGCGTGGTCGACGCCGCCGATGTACAGGTCGACCGGGTTCCAGTAGTCGACGGCCGCCACGTCGAACGGTGCCTTGTCGTTGTGCGGGTCGCAGTAACGCAGGAAGTACCAGGACGAGTCGACGAACGTGTCCATCGTCTCGGTCTCGCGCTTGGCCGCGCCCCGGCACTGCGGACACGGCACGTTCACCCAGTCCTCGGCCTGCGCGAGCGGGGGAACGCCTTTCGGCTTGTAGTCCTCGATCTCGGGGAGCACGACCGGCAGCTCCGCCTCGGGCACGGGGACGATCCCGCAGGCGTCGCAATAGACGATCGGGATCGGGCAGCCCCAGTAGCGCTGCCGCGAGAAGCCCCAGTCGCGCAGCCGGTAGTTGATCGTGAAGCGGCCGCGTGCGTCCGCCTCGAGCTTCTCGACGATGCGCCGGCCGCCTTCGAGCGCGGGCAGACCGTCGAACTCCGCCGAGTTCACGAGCACCTCGCCCTCGGCGTGCTCGACGTACGCAACGCTTTCGTCGACCTCGCTGTCCGGAGGTCTGACGACCTGGCGGATGGGCAGCCCGAACGCAGTCGCGAAGTCGAAGTCGCGCTGGTCGTGCGCGGGCACGGCCATGATCGCGCCCGTCCCGTAGTCGGTCAGGACGTAGTCGGCGACGTACACGGGCAAGCGCTCGCCGTTCACGGGGTTCACGGCATGGAGCCCGGTGAACACGCCGGTCTTCTCGGTCGCGGCGGCGCGCTCCTGGGTCTTCTTCGCCGATGCACGCCGTACGTAGTCGCCGACCTCCGCCGACTCGATCCGCTGCACGAGCTCGTGCTCGGGCGCGAGCACGAAGAACGTGGCGCCGTAGAGCGTGTCCGGGCGCGTGGTGAAGACGGGGATGTCCGCGTCCTGCTCCTCGATCCGGAAGAGGATCTCCGCGCCGTCGGAGCGCCCGATCCAGTTTCGCTGACGTGCCTTGATCGACTCCGGCCAGTCGACCGTCTCGAGGTCGTCGAGAAGGATCTGCGCGTAGTCGGTGATCCGGAAGAACCACTGCTCCATCAGGCGCGACTCGACCTCGGCGCCGCAGCGCTCACAGCGGCCGTCGTGTACCTGCTCGTTCGCGAGCACTGTCTGGTCGTTCGGACACCACTTGATGGGCGCGCCCTTGCGATAGGCGAGGCCGCGCTCGAGGAAGCGCAGGAACTGCCACTGCTGCCAGTGGTAGTACTCCGGATCGTGCGTCGAGAGCGAGCGATCCCAGTCGTACGCCCATCCGATCCGGCGCATCGACCGGGTGATGTGCTCGATGTTCCGCTCGACGGTCTCGCGCGGATGGCGATTCTCACGGATGGCGGCGTTCTCGGCCGGCAGTCCGAACGAGTCGAATCCCTGCGGGTGAAGCACGTGCATGCCGTTGCGCGACCGGAAGCGCGTGACGACCTCGCCGATCGTGTACACGAGCATGTGTCCCATGTGGAGCGTGCCCGACGGGTATGGCAGCATCTCGAGGACGTAGCTCTTCGGCCGCACGGGCTCGTTCGAGACGTGGAACGCTCTGGCCTCGGCCCAGACGCGCTGCCAGCGCTCCTCGATGGTCTTCGCGTCGTACGTGTCCATTGTCCTCTACTTCGATTCGGGGAACAAAAAAGCCTCTCTGTCGAGAGGCTCACGGAAACGGGCGCGGCTCTCGCCGCGTTCGTCCCCTGACCTATGCAAGAAGCTGCTGCACGAGCCGAAAACGCTACCAGGCAGACTCTGCGGATGCTCAGCCTCTTCCCCGGCTCCGCGCGCATCCACGGCAGCGAGCTGACGCTCGCAGGGATCCCCGCCTCGGAGCTCGCCACGCGCTTCGGGACGCCGCTCGTCGTCTACTGCGAGGAGACGGTGCGAGCGCAGGCGCGGGCGCTGCGTGAAGCCGTCGGTGCCGAAGGGCGTGTCTTCTACGGGACGAAGGCGTTCCCGAACGTCGCCATGCTCGCGCTTCTCGGCGAGGAGAGCGTCGGCGCAGACGTGGCCGCTGAAGGTGAGCTCGCCTTCGCGCGCGCAGCAGGGCTGGCTGGAGACGAGCTCGTCGTCCACGGCAACAACAAGGACGAGGCGCTCCTGCAGGCGGCGGCACGGGTTGGCGCGCCCGTGGTTCTCGACGCGCCGGACGAGGCCGGGCTCGCAGCGAGCGCAGGGGTCGAGCGCTTGCTCGTGCGCGTGACTCTCGGCGTCGACGCCGACACG
>JBGSXQ010000291.1:0-3024 GCA_041751315.1 Gaiellaceae bacterium
CGGCGAGCTGCTCTGCGAGCGGGGCGTTCGCTCGCCGGCCTCGGGTCGAGCGCCGCTCCGAGACCACGTACGCCGCGATCGCTGCAAGGACGAGGCCCATCACGACCCCGATCGGAATCCACGAGACGCTCGGCTCATACGGCTCGGGAACCGACCCCGCCGTCGTCGTTGTCGGCGTCTCGGCCGGGAACGCGAACTCGTTGTCCTCTGCTTCCCGCTCGGTCACCGTCCAGCTACTCATGCGCCAGTACGTGAAGCCGGTGAAGAGGGCGATGAAGACGAGGTACGTGACGAGCGACGTCCGCCGGTACTTCCCACTCGCGACCTCGTTTGCGATCGCGCGTCGCTGGAGGAGACCGTAGACCAGCAGGATGCCGCCCAGGAAGACGGCCACGAGCCCGAGGCTGAAGAACGTGTCGTAGAGCGTCTCGGAGGGTGGCCGGGTCTCGGCCGAGCCACCTGGCGTGGAGCCCGTAGCGGCGATCGCGACGATCGCGACCAGCGCGACCACGACGAGCGCCGGTAGGGCCACGCGTGCGGCCCTACCGTGCACGTCCGGCTCCGGCTAGGCGACCATCGGGAGTGAGGCCGCGGTCGCGGTCTTGCTCTCCCAGTAGCGGTTCAGCGCGCCCTGCACCTTGATGAACCACACGAACGCGCCGATGATCGGCAGCAGCAGCCAGAGACCAGTCCACCCGGTGAAGGGAGCCGTGCGACCGTCCTGCGTGTGCATCTTCCCGACCTCTGAGGGCACGAGGAACCACGTGATCGGCGAGACGACGATGTAGATGACGAGCCCGAGCACGCCTCCGACGCCCTGGCCCGAGTGGCTCTTCACCTCCTCCTGCGTCTTGAAGACCCAGTAGAGCGAGTAGAGGCCGAAGGTGATGATGAAGATCAGGATCCCGAAGCCGATTCCTCGCCGTTGCCCGAGTGGGCCGGTATTCGATGCCGATGTGTCCATGGTGCGCGATTCTGAGCGTCGTGTCAGACAGAGCTAGGCTCGACGCCATGCGGATCGACGAGCGCTGGCCACGACCGGCCGTGCTGGGCGTGCTGAACGTCACGCCCGACAGCTTCTCCGACGGCGGCCGCTTCGTCGACCGATCGGCCGCGATCGCGCATGGCCGGCGCCTCGTCGAGGACGGCGCGGCGCTCGTCGACGTCGGCGGGGAGTCCACGCGTCCGGGCGCGTCGAGTGTCTCTCTCGACGAGGAGCTCGCGCGAGTCGTGCCCGTGCTCGAGGGATTGAGCGGCGCACCCGTCTCGATCGACACGTCGAAGGCCGAGGTCGCCAGGCGTACCCTCGAGCTCGGGGTTGAGCTCGTGAACGACGTAACGGCGCTGCGCGGAGATCCCCGCATGGCCGAGGTGGTCGCAGGAAGTGGCGCGTTCGTCTGTCTCATGCACATGCAGGGAGAGCCACGGACCATGCAGGTTGCTCCTCACTACGACGACGTGGTGTCCGATGTGTTGGCCTTTCTGGAGGAGCGGGTCTCGTTCGCCGTCGAGCGCGGGATCTCGGAGAAGCGCATCTGTGTCGACCCCGGCATCGGCTTCGGCAAGACGCCGGACCAGAACCTCGAGCTGCTGCGACGCCTCGACGAGCTGTGTGCGCTCGGGCCTCCCGTGCTCGTCGGAGTTTCGCGAAAGAGCACGCTCGGGAAGGTTCTCGGTGATGCGGACGCGACGAATCCGAGCCTCGCTGCATCGCTGGGTGCGGCCGTGGCCGCGTACGAGCGAGGCGCGTGGATGATCCGAGCCCACGACGTCCGCGAGACAGTCGACGCCTTGGCGGTCGCCGACGCGGTCGCGCGTGGAAAGATCGGCGAATGACCATCGAGCTGAGAAGCCTCGTCGTCTTCGGGCGGCACGGCTACCTCGAGGAGGAGCGCCGCCTGGGGCAGCGCTTTCTCGTGGATCTCTGGGTCGACGTCCAGGGAGATGCGACCGAGACCGACCGCATCGACGACACGGTCGACTACCGCAGGCTTGCCGGGCTCGTCCGGGAGGTGTTCGCGGGGCCGGAGCGTCTCTTGCTCGAAGGGCTGGCCGGCGCGGTTGCCGACGGCATCGTCGAGCGCTTTCCCGCCGTCTCGCGCGCCCGGGTACGCGTACGCAAGCCGGACGTCGTGCTCGACCCTCCGGTCGACTACGCAGCGGTCGTCGTCGAACGCACCCGGGAATGACCAGGGCGTACGTCGGCCTCGGCGCGAACCTCGGCCCCCGCGAGGTGACGCTCCTGCGCGCCGTCGATCTGCTTGCAGCTGCCGAGGGTGTCGAGGTGCTCGAGGTGTCGCAGTTGCGCGAGACGGATCCGGTCGGGGTGGTCGACCAGCCGGCGTTCCTCAACGGGGCGGTTGCTCTCGAGACGAGCCTCACCGCGCGTGAGCTGCTCGACGTTCTCCTCGTGACGGAGCGTGAGCTGGGGAGGGTGCGCGCCGAGCGCTGGGGGCCGCGCATCGTCGACCTGGATCTCCTCGTCTACGGCGACGAGGTGCTCGACGAGCCCGGCCTCAGCGTGCCGCATCCCCGCCTCTCGGAGCGCCGATTCGCGCTCGAGCCCCTCGCCGAGCTGGATCCGAGGCTCGTGATCCCCGGGCTCGGCAGCGTGGCCGAGGCTCTCGCAGCGCTAGACTGAGTCGATGTCCCACCTCGACGAGCTCGACGAGTACGAGGCGGAGCTCGAGCTCGCGGTCAAGCGCGAGTACTCGGCGGTCTTCCCGCTCTTTCGGTACTGCGTCCTGACGCAGGATGCGACGTACCTCTGCAACAAGCTCGACCTCGAGGCGCTGCCGCAGGTCAGCTATCCGTTCTTTCACGTGCGCATGGAGGACGTGTGGGTGTGGGACAAGAGCCGACCGAGCCGGATCATCCCCCGCGCCGAGGTCTACACGTCGGGCGACGTGACGGTCGAGGAGCTGCGCGGCGAGGGCGAGGAGCCACGGCTCACCGCCGAGGCGCTCGCGGAGCGCCTCGGGCAGCCGCTCACCGGCGACGATGACCCGTCGTAGGCGCGAGTCG
>JBGSXQ010000292.1:0-2522 GCA_041751315.1 Gaiellaceae bacterium
CGCATGTCGAGCGCACGGGAGCGACGCTCGTGCACGCGTTCGAGGACGAGCGCGTTATCGCCGGGCAGGGCACGATCGGACTCGAGCTCGCCGAGCAGGCGCCGGACGCGGAGACCGTCCTCATCCCCATCGGCGGAGGCGGTCTCGCCGCGGGAGTCGCGCTGGCGCTGAGGGAACGCCGGCCCGAGGTGCGTACCATCGGCGTGGTCTGCCAGCCCGGCTACACGATCGCGGACGGGATCGCCGTGAAGCATCCCGGCGTGCTTGCGTCCACGATCCTCGACGAGGTGCTCGACGACACGGTGCAGGTCTCGGACGAGGAGATCTCGGAAGCGCTCGTCCTCTGCGTCGAACGCACCAAGCTCCTCGTAGAGGGCGCGGGTGCGGTCGGCTTGGCCGCTCTTCTCGCCGGGCGCGTGCCCGGCGACGGGTCGGTCGCCGTCGTCCTGTCGGGCGGGAACATCGACGCGACGACGCTGATCTCGGTTCTCCGCCACGGGCTGACGGAGTCGGGGCGGTTCCTCGCGATCCGCATGCTCATCCCCGACCGCCCGGGCGAGCTGCTCAACGTGCTCGACCTCGTCGCACGGGGACGCGGGAACGTCGTCTCGGTCGACCACCACCGCGAGGGCCGAACGACGAGCGCGCTGCAGACCGAGATCGAGCTCGTCGTTTCGACCCGCGACGAGGCGCATTGTCAGGAGCTGCTCGTGTCGATTCGCGAGGCCGGCTACGTGGTCGAACGGGTGGGCCCTCCGGCGTAGACTCGCACAGGATGCGCGCCTGCCCGTCCTGCGGCCACGAGAACGCCGACACGGCGAAGTTCTGCTCCGAGTGCGGCGCGGCGCTCCGCGACGTCTCCGCAGGGCGCGAGGAGCGCAAGGTCGTGAGCGTCGTCTTCGTCGACCTCGTCGGGTCGACCGCCCGCGCCGAAGCGAGCGATCCCGAGGACGTGCGCGCGCTTCTCCGCGTCTACCACGAGCACGCGCGCGACGAGCTGGAGAGCTTCGGCGGGACGGTGGAGAAGTTCATCGGCGACGCAGTCGTCGCCGTTTTCGGCGCGCCGACTTCCCACGAGGACGACCCCGAGCGCGCCGTACGTGCCGCCCTCGCCGTCCGTGACGCAGTCGCCCGCCTGAACGAAGAGGAGCCCGGACGCGATCTCCACGTGCGCATCGCCGTGAACACGGGCGAGGCGCTCGTGTCGCTCGACGCAGCACCTGGCGAGGGCGAGGCAATGGTCGCGGGCGATGTCGTGAACACCGCTGCACGTCTGCAATCGGCCGCACCGGTCGACGGCATCCTCGTCGGCGAGCACACGTTCCTCGCCACGGAGCGCGAGATCGTCTATCGCGACGCCGACCCGATCGGGGCGAAGGGCAAGGCCGAGCCGATCCCCGCGTGGGAGGCGGTGGAGGCGCGGTCGCGTCTCGGTGTCGACCTCGGAGGCGCGGGTAAGGCCCAGCTCGTCGGCCGCGACCGGGAGCTCGACCTGCTGGTTGATGCGCTCACGCGTTCTCGGAGCGAGCGCTCGACTCAGCTCGTTACGCTCGTCGGCGTTCCGGGAATCGGGAAGAGCCGACTCGTCTACGAGCTGGGTCGCGAGGCGGACGCAGACGAGGAGCTGATCACGTGGCGACAGGGGCGCTGTCTCCCCTACGGCGAGGGCGTCTCGTACTGGGCGTTCGGCGAGATCGTGAAGGCGCAGGCAGGCATCCTCGAGTCGGACGACGCCGAGTCGGCGGAGGCGAAGCTCGAGCAGGCGGTTGCCACCCTTCCCGACGACTCCGAGCGCGCCTGGGTCGCGCGCCACCTGCGGCCGCTTCTCGGCCTCGGGGGTGACGAGCTGTCCGGCGATCGGCGCGGGGAGGCGTTCGCAGCCTGGAGGCGATTCGTCGAGGAGATGGCGCACTCCGGGCCCTCCGTTCTCGTCTTCGAGGACCTGCACTGGGCCGACGACGGGCTCCTCGACTTCGTCGACAACCTCGTCGGCTGGATCGACGGAGTCCCGCTGTTCGTGCTCTGCACTGCCCGCCCCGAGCTGCTCGAGCGGCGGGCGGCATGGGGAGGAGGCAAGCGGAACGCGACGACGGTCTCGCTCGCACCGCTCGGGGACTCGGACACCGCCAGGCTCGTCCTCGCGTTGCTCGACCGCCCCTTACTCGATGCCGATGCGCAGCAGCGCTTGGTCGAGCGTGCCGCCGGCAACCCGCTCTACGCCGAGGAGTTCGTGCGCCTGCTCGAAGCCGGCGCGGACGTCAGTGCGACGCTGCCCGACTCGGTGCACGGCATCGTCACGGCCAGGATCGACCTGCTCCCGCCGGAGGAGAAGGAGCTCTTGCAGCACGCTGCGGTACTCGGCAAGGTGTTCTGGTCGGACGCACTCGCGTCGATGACGTCTCGCGAGAGCTGGCGCCTCGCCGAGCTCCTCCACTCCCTCGAGCGCAAGGAATTCGTCCGCCGCGAGCAGCGCTCGGCCGTCGCGGGCGCGTCGCAGCACGCGTTCGTCCATGCGCTCGTCC
>JBGSXQ010000293.1:0-14286 GCA_041751315.1 Gaiellaceae bacterium
CGCTGCTCGCAGGCGCGGTCGCGCTGCTCGCATCCGAACGGCCCGCCCCGACGCGGCTTGGAGTCCGGACGCGAGGGATGCTCATCGGCCTTACGACGATCCTCGGGTTCTTCGCAACCTGGAGCCTCGTCGGAAATCAAGCGCTATTTGCGGCACGGGAGGCGGTCGCGCGAGGCGACTGGGTCGATGCGCGCAACCACGGACGCAGAGCGGATGCGCTCCTCGTATGGTCACACGAGCCGCAGCTCGTCATCGCCGCCGCGGCCGCCGGCGCCGGGGACCGGCAGGGAGCGCTCGTAGCAGCGCGAGCGGCAGTCGATCAGAGCCCGCGCAGCTGGATAGCGTGGCTGCAGCTCGCTCGTGTCGCCAGAGGCGCCGAGCGGGCTGCAGCCTACGATCACGTACACGATCTCAACCCTCGTTTCGAGGATCGTGCGGGCGACTAGCCCTTCCGAGCTCTAGCTCTTGCGCTGCTCGCGCCGCCGCAGCATGAGGCCGCCGGCGACGAGTGCGCCACCGACGACGGCGACACCGAGGAGCGAAAGACCAGTGTTCGGAAGCGCCTCGGACTGCGTCGCAGCGGTATCGCTGCCTGCAGTCGCGGAGACCTGAACGCCCTTCACCTGTGTGCCGGAGTCGCCGTACTGATCCGAGGCCGAGGAGACGGACTGCGCATACGCAGCGCCTCCCAGGGCAAGGAACAGCCCGACCACCATGGCGAGATATGCAACCGCGAAGACGACCGCGGACGAACGACTTTTACCCATTTATTACCTCCCGCTTCGGAGGATACCGACGCGCGCCGCGATGTAAACACTGGCCGTAGGTCTAGGTGTGCGTCCGCCTCTTACGGACGGACGCCCAGCGTGATCTCGACCGTGCGCCGCGATCCGTTGCGGAGGATCGTGACCTCCACCTTCTCGCCGGGACGCCGCGCGTCGACAGCGCTCTGCAGAGCAGGCGCGGAGGTCACATCCTGGCCCGCGAACGCGACGATCACGTCGCCGCCCGTCGGGACGTCCTGTCCGTCCACGAGCTCGGTGTCGGTCGCGGGCCGCAGCCCGGCTTTCGCCGCGGGGCCTCCTGCGACCACGTCGGTGATCGCGACACCCTCGGGCACGTCGGTCATGCGGACGCCGAGGAACGCGTGCTCGACCTTGCCGGTAGCAATGAGCTGCGTCGTGATCGAACGCGCGGTGTTCGACGGGATGGCGAACCCAACGCCGTCCGATCCTCCGGACTCGCTCTCGATCTGCGCGTTCACACCGATCACGCGACCGCGGTCGTCCAGGAGCGGCCCGCCCGAGTTCCCGTGGTTGATCGCCGCGTCGGTTTGAATCGTGTCGGTGATCGTGTAGTTGTTCGGGGCGGTCATCCGGCGATGCAGCGCGCTCACGATGCCGCTGGTGAGCGTCCCCTCGAGCCCGAACGGGCTTCCCAGAGCGAACACGGGGTCACCGACGTCGACGTCCGTCGAGTCGGCGAGGCGCAGCGGCTCGAGCAGCGCCTTCGACGCGCGAACCCGGATGACAGCGAGATCGGTCGACGGATCCGTGCCGACGATCTCGGCCCGCCGCTCGACGCCATTCCAGAAGCTGACCGAGACCTGCGAGGCGCCCGCCACGACGTGCTGGTTCGTGACGATGTGCCCCTGCTCGTCGAACACGAAACCGGAGCCCTGCGCGCGGCCCGTGCCGCCGCTTGCGGAGATCTCGACGACGGCCTTCGAGGCGCGCTCGTAGATCGTCGATGCGGACTGCACACCCGCGTCGGCAACAGGCTTCGCTCCTTCTACCGTCACCTGTCGCACGACGGTCGTCGTGCCGCCGTCGAGCGTCGAGAAGGCGGCTGCACCGAGGCCCAAGCCAAGGGTCAGTGCGGCAACGAGACCGAGGATCACGAGGGGTGTGCGGGAGCGCGTTGTCATGGCGTACGTCGTCAGTCTTGCGGTAATCACATCGGCGCAGGGTGAACAGGTACTGAGAGGCGGCTAAGAAGTCGCTAAGTCACCCGGCTCGCCGGCACCGCTGCCCTCACAATGCGGGGCGATGAGGATCTTGGTCATCGACGACGAGCGCGCGGTTCGCGACTCCCTCCGTCGAGCGCTCGAGCTCGAGGGCTATGACGTCGAGCTTGCCGACGACGGAGAGGAGGCGCTCGAGAGGCTCGCATCGCCGCTTGCGGTCGACGCCGCGATCCTCGACGTGCTCATGCCCGGCATCGACGGGCTCGAGGTGTGCCGGCGTCTTCGCGCCGTCGGCAACGCGACCCCGGTGCTCATGCTCACAGCTCGTACCGAGGTGGACAGTCGTGTCGCGGGGCTCGACGCCGGCGCCGACGACTACCTGTCGAAGCCCTTCGCGCTCGCCGAGCTCCTCGCGCGCATGCGCGCGCTCCTCCGGCGCGCCGGCACCGGTGAGGACGGGGATACGCTGCGATTCTCCGATCTCGAGCTGGATACGGGCACTCGCGAAGTGCGTCGTGGAGAGACCGCGATCGAGCTGACGCGCACGGAGTTCGCGCTCCTCGAGCTGTTCCTCCGGAACCCCCGGCAGGTGCTCACGCGCTCGATCATCTTCGAGCGGGTCTGGGGATACGACTTCGGCCCCAGCTCTAACTCTCTCGATGTCTACATCGGGTACCTGCGCCGCAAGACGGAAGAAGGCGGCGCGCCGCGCCTCATCCACACGGTGCGCGGCGTCGGGTACGCCCTTCGCGAGACATGAGCTTCCGCGCTCGGATCGCGATCTCGGCAGCAACCGCCGTGGCGCTGACGGTGGTCGCAGCCTCGATTCTGCTCTACGTCGTGGCTCGTGAGCAACTGCGGGCTCCCGTCGACGAGGCGCTCGAGACCCGCGCTGCGGAGATCTCGAGCCGCCCGCTCGGCATCTTCACGGCTCCCGACGGCGAGGTCTTCCTGACGCTGCAGCCCGAGTTCGGCGAGGCGCGTGCCTACACGCAGCTCGTCCGTGCCGACGGCCGCGTCCTCGCTCCCCCGAGGCAGAGGCTGAAGCTCCCCGTCGACGACGACGTGCTTGCCGTCGCCGGGGATCGCGGCGCGGCCTTCTGGAAGGACGTCGACGTCAACGGCCGTCACCTCCGCGTCTTCACCTTCGCGTACGGGCCTGACTCGGCGGTGCAGGTGGCCCGACCACTGGACGAGGTCGATCAGTCACTCGAGCGCATCGGCCTCTTCCTCCTGCTCATCGCAGCCGGCGGTGTCGTTCTCGCGGCCGGGCTCGGGCTGGTCGTCGCACGCGCCGCATTGATGCCGGTCAGGAAGCTCACCGAGACCGTGGAACGTGTGTCGGAGACGCAGGATCTCTCGGAGCGGATCGACGTGTCGGGAGCGGATGAGCTCAGCCGCCTCGCCACGAGCTTCAATACGATGCTCGGCGCCCTCGAGGAGTCGACGAGAGCGCAGCGACAGCTCGTCGCGGATGCGTCTCATGAGCTGCGGACGCCGCTGACGAGCGTCCGCACGAACATCGAGGTGCTCGCGGGCGATCGCACGCTGCCCCCCGGGGAGCGTCGCCGGCTTCTCTCCGATGTCGTCGAGCAGCTCGGCGAGATGACCACGCTCATCGCTGAGCTGATCGAGCTTGCGCGCGCCGAGCAGCAGGTCACCGAGCCGGAGGACGTGCGCCTCGACCTCCTCGTGGCCGACGTGGTCGAGCGGGCCCGGCGAAACCGACCCAAAGTCGTCTATGACGTCTCGCTCGTGCCTGCCACCGTGCAGGGAGTTCCCGCGACGCTCGAGCGTGCAGTCGGCAATCTCCTCGACAACGCCGCGAAATGGAGCCCCGCCGGCGCGTCGGTGGAAGTGGAGGTACGCGACGGCCGCCTCGTCGTTCGCGACCACGGGCCGGGAATCGCCGACGAGGACCTTCCGTACGTCTTCGACCGGTTCTATCGTGCGCGAGCCGCTCGGGGAATGCCGGGGTCGGGTCTGGGCCTCGCGATCGTGCGCCAGGTCGCGGAGTCGCACGGGGGCCGGGTGGTGGCCGAGCAGGCGGAAGGCGGTGGCACGCGAATGGTGCTCACCCTCGACGGAGAACCGGCGCGAGTCGACGTCGCCACGACTGGTGATGAGGCCGCAACGCGACGGATTCCTCAGCGGTAGAAGAGGTGGGGAGAGCGGCGGCGCCCGACCGGTGGGGGTCGGGTGAAACACCGCGCGCCCGTCCTGGGACGAGCGCGCGGCTCCCTTCCCCTCTCCCCAATCTCCTTGTAGTGCCCCCTTATGGGGATGCAATCCCTCGAACGAGTTACCCCCACCGATCGAGGGATGCCTTCGGCTCCCAGCTCTCGCCGCCGGTGTCCCACCCGATGAGCACGTACGGGGCTAGGCGATCTGCGACCCCGTTGGCGACCGCGAGCTGAACGCGAGTTGTGCTCACGCCTCCAGATCGTCGCCCTCGAATGCACGGATCGTTGCTCGTAACGCGTCGGGCACAGGAACAGGGCGGCGTGCGTCGACGTCGATCATGACGAGCGTCTGCTGAGCGGTCACCATGAGCGTCTCGTCCGGCAGCCGGTACGCCGCACACTCGTAGGTCATGCTCGTCCGGCCGATGCGACTGACGCGTACGAAGGCCTCGATCAGGTCATCGAAGCGCGCAGGAGCGTGGTAGTCGACGGCGGACGCGCGCATGACGAACTCCCGCCCTGGCGCGGAGACGCCGCCGAGGTGACGGTGATACTCCGTGCGCGCGTGGTCGAAGTACGGCAGGTAGCGGCCGTAGTACACGACGCCCTGCGCGTCCGTGTCCGAGAACCAGACGCGCGCGAGGGCGGAGTACTTGAACGGCGGCCGCCGATCTGTGACACGCCCGAGCTCGGCAAGCTCCGCGGTCACGAGCGGATGAGCGCGAGCACCTCGTCGCGCTTCTCGACCAGCAGTGGCTCCGACATTGCCTCGAGGTTGAGTCGGAGGAGCGGCTCGGTGTTCGACGGGCGGACGTTGAAGTGCCAGTCGTCGAAGTCGATCGAGATCCCGTCGAGGTGGGAGACCTGGCCGCCCCTGGCTGTGTACCGCTCCTTGAGCTCCTGGAGCTTCAAGGGAACGTCGGTGACCGGCGTGTTGATCTCCCCGGTGAGAAAGAACCGCTGCCGATAGGGCTGCAGGAGTTCGGAAAGCGCCATCCCGCGCTCGGAGAGGAGCTCGAGCATGACGAGAAACGGGACGACACCGGTGTCCGCCTGGGAGAAGTCGCGGAAGTAGTAGTGGGCGGAAACCTCGCCGGCGAAGATCGCGTCGTCGGCACGCATTCGCTGCTTGATGAACGCGTGGCCCACGCGGTTCACGAGCGGGGTCCCCCCGGCTCGCTCGATCGTCTCGGGCACCGCCCGGCTCGCTCTCACGTCGTAGATGACCTTCTCGCCGGGATGCTTCGCGAGAACGGCCTCGGCCAGCAGGGCGGTGACGAAGTCCCCAGGGACGAACTCTCCGCGGTCGTCGACGAAGAAGCAGCGGTCGCCGTCACCGTCGTAGGCGACACCGAGATCGGCGCGCTCCTCAGTGACCTTGGAGACGATGAACTCGCGGTTCTCGGGAAGTAGCGGGTTCGGCTCGTGGTTCGGGAAGTTGCCGTCGGGATCGAAGTAGCAGCGCACGACGTCCAGCTGGGGCAGCCGCTCGAGGACGGGCGGGAGCATCACGCCGGCCATGCCGTTCGCTGCGTCGATGACGACGCGGAGCGGCCGGATCGCGTCGGAACGGACGAACGAGAGCACCTTCTCGACGAAGCTCGGCCAGACGTCTTCGCGACGCACCTCGCCCCTTCGCTCGACCGCGCCGAAGCCGGCGTCGGCCCGTGCGCGTATCTCGGCGAGGCCGGAGTCGCCGCCGACGGGAAGTGCGCCGCGGCGGACGATCTTCATGCCCGTGTACTGCTTGGGGTTGTGTGAGGCAGTGACGCAGATCCCACCGTCGAGCGAGAGCTCGGCGACCGCGTGGTACAGCATCTCGGTACCGACGAGGCCGAGGTCGACGACGTCGGCGCCAGCATCTGCGACTCCGTTTCGCACGGCGTCGGCCATCGACTCGGCCGAAAGCCGCATGTCGTGCCCCACCGCGACCGAGCGCGGTTCGAAGTGCTCGGTGTAGGCACGCGCGACGCGATACCCGCCGTGCTCGTCGAGCTCCGACGGATAGATCCCGCGCACATCGTATGCCTTGAAGACTGAGGGATCGAGCACGCTCGGATGCTATTCGCGCTGTGCGCGTGGCGGGATGGAAGCCGCCCCCGTCTGCGTTTCTACACTGCACGCATGGAGCGCAAGCTCGCATCGGTGCTGTTCGTCGACATCGTCGACTCCACACGCCTTGTCACTGGCACCGACCCCGAGGTCGTCCGGCGACGGGTGACGCGCTTCTTCGAGACTGTTTCCAGCTGCGTGAAGCAGCACGGCGGGATCGTCGAGAAGTTCGCAGGCGACGCAGTGATGGCCGCGTTCGGGGTCCCGCAGGCACACGAGGACGACGCACAGCGCGCGGTGCGCGCCGCCCTCGCCATGCGCGCCGCCGTCGACGAGCTCGAGCTGCAGGCCCGCATCGGCATCGAGGCGGGGGAGGTCGTCGTCGACGGAGCCGATTCGACATTTGCGACAGGCGAAGCCGTGAATCTCGCAGCGCGACTGCAGAATGCGGCGCGACCGGGCGAGATCCTCATCGGCCCGACGGGCTACCGCCTCGCCGGCGGAGCACTCGTTGCAGAAGACGCCGGGCCGCTCGAGCTCAAGGGTATCGATGGCCCCCTTCGCGCATGGCGCGTCGTCGACATCCTCGACGGCCCGGGCCGACAACTCGGACCGCGTGCGCCGCTCGTCGGCCGCGATGCCGAGCTCGAGCTCCTGGAGAACACGTTCAACCGAAGCCTGCGCGACAGCCGCGCTCACCTCTTCACGATCTACGGTGAGGCCGGCGTCGGGAAAAGCCGCCTCGCGCGTGAGTTCCTCGACGGCGTGGAGCGTGCGACCGTTCTCATGGGACGTGCGCTTCCGTACGGCGAGGGTGTCACGTACTGGCCACTCGGCGAGATGGTCAAGGCGGCAGCCGGAATCTCGGACGACGACCCGCTAGAGGAGGCGTTCCAGAAGCTGCGCGAGTGTTGCGCCGAGGATGCCGTGGCCGATGTGCTCGGTCTTGCGTCGGGCCTCATGGAGGCGCTCGAGGGCGAGCGGAGCCCGCAGGAGATCGCCTGGGCCGCGCGCGAGGTCATGCAAGGGCTTGCAGAGGTGCAGCCGCTCATCCTCCTCTTCGAGGACATTCACTGGGCCGAGGCGCCGCTCCTCGATCTGATCGAGCACATCGCCGACTGGGTGCGTGCGCCAATCCTCATCCTGTGCCTTGCGCGAGCGGAGCTCCTAGACGCACGCCCCGGATGGGGCGGCGGTCGTGTGCGCTCGACGTCCATCGAGCTGGAAGCCCTGTCCGAGGAGGAGAGTGCAGAGCTCGTCGCACAGTTGCTGGATCAGCTCGCCGGGGCGACTGGCGAGCGGCCCATGTCGCTTCCGCAGGCGGCTCTCGATCGCACGGAAGGCAACCCGCTCTTCGTCGAAGAGACGATTCGGATGCTGCTCGAGAGCGGCGCCGGCAACGGCTCGGCCGCACGAGTTCCGGACACACTGCAGGCGCTGATCGCTGCGCGCATCGATCACCTGGCGCCTGGGGCAAAGACCCTGCTCCAGCGCGGCGCGGTCGTGGGCCGCGTGTTCTGGCGAGGCGCGCTCGAGCACCTCGCACCGGACGTAGGCGGCCACGAGGCTCTGGTCGATGACCTGCTGCACCGCGAGTTCCTGTTGCGCGAGCCCCGGTCATCGATATCTGGCGAGACGGCGTACCGCTTCAAGCATGCGCTCATCCGCGAAGTGGCGTACGCGGGGATGGCGAAGCTCTCGCGCGCGCAGTACCACGCCCGGTTCGCCGAGTGGCTCGCCGAGCGGACGGGCGAGGAGCTCGTCGAGATCAGGGCGTACCACCTCGACCAGGCGGTCGAGTTCCTTACCGAGCTCGAGGGCGCCCCACCGGAGGAGCTGGCACACGAGACCGCAGCCGCGCTCGTGAAGGCTGCGAAGCGGGCCATCGCACGGGAGGCGTACGCGAACGCTCGTAAGCTGGGGCTACGCGCGCTCGAGCTCCGTCCGACGCTCGGCGCCCGGTATGTCGCCGCCCGAGCGGCGTGGAGACTTCAGGACTTCGCGGCCGTTCAGGTCGAGATGGAAAAGGTTCGCGAGCAGGCCCGCGAAGCCGAAGAGCCCGTGATCGAGGCTCTCGCCCTGACGGCTCTCGGAGAGGCTGCGCTGAAGCGCGACGGCGATGCCGACCGCGCGCAGGAGCTGGTCGATGGCGCTCTCGTCATTCTCGAGAACACGGATGATCCCGTCGCACGTTTCGACGCGCTCCAGGCCCGGGCGATCATCGGCGGCTGGCACGGCAACATCGACGAGGTCGTCCTGTACATGGAGCGGGCGTACGCCCTCGCGATGGATGCCGGGCGCAAGGACCTCCAGACCATCGCTGCGCAGATCCTCGCACAGACGCACATCCTGCGGCTCGAGCTCGACGAGGCGGAGCTGCTGCTGACCCGTGCGCTCGAGCTCGCGGGCGAGAGCGGCAGCATCCGAGCGCGCGCCGGAGCGTCACTGTCGTATGGCTGGTTCCTGTCGGTCAGAGGTGAGCTCGACGCGGCGGAGACCGTTTACGAGGAGGTGCGCCAGTCGGCGTCCGAGCTCGGCATCGAGCCGACGATCGCAGCGGCGCTCATGCGACTCGGCGCAGTGGCAGTTCGACGTGGCGACTTCAAGGCTGCCGAGAAGCGTTACCGCGAAGCCCTGCGAATCACCGATACCCGAGGCGATCGCGGGCTGTTGCCGGACGTCAAGGCATCGCTCGCGGAGGTGCTCGCCGGGCTCGGCAAGGTCGACGAGGCGGAGCGCCTTGCGCTCGAGGTGCAGGCATCGCCGAGGCCGAACGAGCCGCACTTCCAGGTGACCGTCGATGGCGTCTTCGCCGCAGTTCGCGCTGCGCAAGGCCGTGACGGCGAGGCCGAGGAGCTCTTCCAGAGAGCCCTCGCGGGCACGACCGACGGATTCGCTCTGCTGGAGCTCGAGATGCTCAGGCGGCTCGCCGTCTTCTACCGCGAGCGCGGCCGCGACGAAGAGGCCGCCGCCTGCGAGGCACGTGTCGTCGAGCTCGTCCCGACGGAACCGGCGAGAACCGAGCGGATCGCCTGACTCGAGCCCTCGTCGGGGGACTCCGAGATGACCGTTGCGGGGCGATCAAAGGTCGCGAGTGCGTCCCGTAGAGGCTCGGCCCGCAGTGTTCCGTTGCCGTACGGAAGGTGCTTGGTCTCGTTGCGGTTCGCGAACGCGATGTCGGAGAAGTGGATGTGGAACGGTGCATCCGGTTCGAGCACCGCGTCGACGAGCGCAAGCGCCTCGCGGAAGGGCGCCGCGTCCAGGAAGGCTCCGTCGCTCGTCGCATGCATGTGGGCGAAGTCGAGGACGGGCCTGACCCAGCTCACACGCCGCGCGATCGCGACGACGTCGTCCACCGAGCCGAGGTCGCGCACCCGGCCCATCACCTCGATGCCGAAGGGCACTCCGCGATCCTTGCCGACGAGGCGCTCGCGAAGCATCTCCAGCTGCTTCACGACCGAGTCGATGGCGTCGTCGCGGCTGCGCCCGAGGAGGAAGCCCGGATGGAACACGACGAGCTCGGCCCCGCTGGCAGCCACGATCCCTGCGCTGCGGTCGAGCGCGCCGACGGCCGAGGTGAACTTGCGTCCACTCGCCTCGAGATGCCCCATGAAGCCGAACAGCGGGGCGTGGACGGACAGGGCGACGGCGTGGTCTCGGGCGAGCTCGCCGAGCCGCTCGGCGAACGGGTAGTCCATCCAGAAGCCGCTCTCGAAGTCGATCTCGCACGCGGAGTAGCCGCGCTCGAGGAGGATCTCGATCGCCTGCTCGGGTGACTCGCGCGACGGCATCCGTGCTGGGCCGATGCGAATGCGGGCTGCCACGTCGCGATCGTAGTACCGATGTGATTGCCTTCAGTACGTGAAAGCCACGATGCTCCTCGCGGACTACGCCGTCGTCTCCGATGGAAAGTTGACCATCGTGGGCGGCGGCTGGTCGCAGACCGGCCCGGAGCCTGCGGCCTTCGGCATCGGGCTTCTCATCCAGGTGCCGTGGGATCAGGCGAACACGATGCACACCTTCTCGGTGGAGCTCCTCGACGCCGATGGCGTCGCCGTCGGATTCGACGACGAGGACGACTCCGACCAAGTCGTCGCGTTCGGAGGTGAGTTCGAGGTCGGGAGGCCGCCCGGCCTCAAGCCGGGTACGCCGCTCGACTTCCCCGTCGCGGTGAACTCCACGCCGCTTCCGCTCGAGTCCGGCCGCTACGAGTGGCGTCTCACGATCGACAACGAGACGCGAGACGACTGGCGCGTGCCGTTCACGGTGCGTTCAGACGAGCAATAGCGAGGTCGCCAAGGATCGGCCAACGCTCGGCTGCATGCGGACGGTACCGGTGAGCGCTCTGTCCGACAGTATCCCTACGCTCGTTTGCATGGCCATCGACCCCACACGAATCGAGCTTCTCGAGCTCGATATCGACCTCCGTCTCGCCGATCTGTGGCGTGAAGCCGTCGACGTCTCGGACTGGAGTCTCGAGGTCATGGCGGCGTTCATCCGCGCCGCATACGGAAAGGGCTACTGTGACGCGCTCACGGAGGAGTCGCCGGGCTCGCTCTGTGTCGACCACGGGTATCGCATGCCTCATCGGCGCCTCTCCGAGCCCGACCCGGCCCAGCGGGCTGCGTAAGCGCCTGTTCACCGGGCGCGTGCGCCTTCGGGGCTAGACTTCTGGCATGGCTCGGAACGCGAGTCCCGCGCGGCTCGTGATCGCGCTCTCCGTCGCGGGAGTGCTCGCGGTGTTCCTGCTGTACACGTCGATCGCCGGCGGCGGAAACCCGTCGCTCGCGCCGAGCGAGCTCGCAGGCCGGAAGGGAGCGGTACAGCTCGCCGGGCTGGTCGTAGGGCCCGTCCGCGGTGACGCACACGACGGTGGCCTGCGGTTCAAGCTCAAGGACATCAACGGCGACAGTCGGACGACCGTCGCCGTCTTGTACGCGGGCTCCGTTCCTGACCTCTTCAAGGTCGGCCGTCACATCGTCGTCGACGGGGAGCTCAAGAGAGGGACGTTCGTCGCCGAGCCAGGCTCGATGATCACGAAGTGCCCGTCGAAGTACGCGCCGAAGCAGAGCGGCGACGAGTCGGCCTAGATGGTTGACGCCACGAGATCGCGGGAACGGCCCAGACACACCAGATCGCGTATCCGGACGCGCGCGATCGTGGCACCAACCATCTAGCTCGCCATGCCCGAGCTGGGTCGCGCTGCGCTTCTCGTCACACTCGGCCTGTCCGTGTACGCGCTGGTCGCCGGCGTGGCGGCGGCGCACCTCGGCCGGCGACGGCTCGCCCGGTCTGCCCGAAACGCGCTCATCGCGTCGTTCGCCACCACCGCGATCGCCTCCGTGGTGTTGCTTGCCGCACTCCTCCGGAACGACTTCTCGTTCACGTACGTGGCACGGTCGACGAGCGAGGCGCTGCCGACCGCGTACACGATCTCGGCGTTCTGGGGAGGCCAGGAAGGCTCGCTGCTGCTCTGGCTCTCGATGCTGACGGCCTTCGGGGCGGCCGCGGTCAGCCTGAACCGCAGCTGGGCCAAGGACCTCATCGTCTGGGTCGTCCCCGTCTTTGCGGCGGTGTCGACCTTCTTCGCGTTCCTCCTGGTGGCGGTCGCAAGCCCCTTCGCGACGCAGGCTGCGCCCGCGGACGGCTTCGGGATGACCCCCAGCCTTCAGAACCCGTACATGCTTGCCCACCCGCCGCTTCTCTACCTCGGATACGTCGGACTGACGGTGCCGTTCGCGTTCGCGATGGGCGCGCTTCTCTCCGGCAAGCTCGACGAGCGCTGGCTCATCGCGACGAGGCGCTGGACGCTGTTCGCATGGGCCGGCCTCGGCATCGGGCAGCTCCTGGGGAGCCACTGGGCGTACGTCGAGGTCGGCTGGGGCGGCTATTACGCGTGGGATCCGGTCGAGAACGCCGCGCTGATGCCCTGGCTCGCCGCGACGGCCTTCCTGCACTCGGTGATGATCCAGGAGAGGCGAGGGATGCTGAAGGTCTGGAACGTGCTCCTCGTGATTCTTGCGTTCTCGCTCTCGCTGTTCGGGACGTTCCTTACGCGATCCGGCGTCGTCAACTCGATCCACTCGTTCACGCAGAGCTCGATCGGGCCGTGGTTCCTCACCTTCATCGTCGTGGTCGTCGCCGCATCGCTTGCGCTCGTCTTCTGGCGGCTTCCCCGGCTGCGCTCGCCGACGAAGCTCGAGTCGCCGATCTCGCGGGAGGCGGCATTCCTCTACAACAACCTCCTGCTGCTCGCGCTCACGCTCGCGATCTTCTGGGGCGTGGTCTACCCGATGGTGTCGGAGGTCGTGCGTGGCGAAGCCGTCGTGCTCGGTCGGTCGTATTACGACTTCTTCCTGCGCGCGTTCGGCCTGCCGCTCCTCCTGCTCATGGGAATCGGGCCGCTGATCGCCTGGCGGAAGGCGTCGCTACGGAGCCTGCTGACCACATTCCGGTGGCCGACCTTCGCAGCCCTCGCCGCCGGCGTGACGCTCCTTCTCCTCGGCGCCGGAAGCTCACTCCCCGGGCTCGTCGCGTACACGTTCTCTGCGTTCGTGATCGCGACGATCGTGATGGAGTTCGCGCGTGGGACGCGTGCGCGGCGAGCGCTCGGCGCACCATCGTGGCCGGCCGCTTTCGGGTCACTGATTTCGCGCAACCGCCGGCGCTACGGCGGCTACGTCGTGCACGCGTCGATCGTGATGCTCGCAATCGGTGTCGCGGGCTCGAGCGCCTTCGACTCGGTTGCCGAGGCGAAGCTCGCGCGAGGCGAGTCGATGCGGATCGGCAGCTACACGCTCGTCTACCGCTCGCTCGACGAGCGCACGGTGTCGAACGCGACGGAGATCCGGGCGACGCTCGGCGTCACGCGAGGCGATCGCGACCTCGGAACGCTCGAAGCAGGAAAGAACGCGTACACGGTCGAGGATCAGGTATCGAACGAGGTCGGCATACGCAGTGACAAGCTCACGGGCGAGGATCTGTTCGTGATCGCAGAGCAGATCGACCGCGACGGGAGTGTGTACTTCCGCGTGTTCGTCAAGCCGCTGGTCAATCTCATCTGGATTGCCGGGCTCGTCTTCCTCCTCGGCTCGGTCATCACGCTCTGGCCCGACCGGCGCGAGCAGCGGCGACTCGTCGCACGTGCCTCCGAGGCCGGAATACCCGCCACGCCTTGACGTTGGCGCTCCTGCTCGCTGCGGCGCTTGCCGTCGCCTGCGTCGTCGTGGTCGCGCTGCCCTTCCTGCGCGAGCCCGAGCCGGAGTCGGACGTGCTCGTGGAGCTGGACGAGGACGAGCGGCGGCGCCTCGAGCTGCTCGAAGCGCGCGATCGCGCTCTCGCGTCGCTCAAAGAGCTCGAGTTCGAGCATCGCACGGGAACGACCTCGGACGAGGACTATCGTGATCAGATCGGGCCGCTGCGCCGCGAGGCTGCTCTCGCTCTACAAGCACTCCGGCGCGAATCGGGGAAGGGTCGGCTTGACGATGCGCGAAACTAGACATATGGGACGGCGCTCGCTGGCCCTCGTCGGGCTCGTTCTCTCGCTCGCCGTCGCGTCCGGCGCGGCGGCGCAGACACCGGAGACCGAGAAGGCCGAGGTCGACGCCCGCATCGCCGCGCTGCAGGCCGAGATCGCGGAGTCGCAGGCGAAGGAGGGCGTCCTCACGACGCAGCTTTCCGCCGTCCTCTCCGAGCTCGGAAGCGCGCAGGCAGCCGTCGATAGCGTGCAGACGAGCGTCTCGGTGCTCGAGGCGGAGCTGTCGGCCGCCCAGGCCCGCCTCGACCAGCTCACGTCACTTCTCGAACAGCAGACGCGTCGCGTCGAGCGGTTGCAGGATCAGTACGCAAAGGCGGTCGCGATCCTCGAGGCCAGAGTGCGCGCTGCGTACATCGACGAGCCGCCCGACATGCTCGCCTTCCTCGTGTCGGCGTCGAGCTTCGACGAGATCATCGACAGCATCGAGCTTCTCTCGCGCATCGGGGCCCAGGATCGGCGCATCGCGAGGCAGGTCGAGCGGGCGAGGATCGAGGCTGCGGCGGAGAGGCGCGCCCCCGCGGAAACGAAGCGACTCCAGGGCGCGACCG
>JBGSXQ010000294.1:0-2984 GCA_041751315.1 Gaiellaceae bacterium
GCCGCCTCGTCCGGGTCGACGCCGCGGCGCAGCGCGAGGTCGTGGTCGCTCGCCGCGAGCGCGTCGCGGACAGCGTGCGTCCCGGTGTAGGCCGTGATGCCGATCGTGAGGTGCAGAGAGTCCGCGTCCGACGTCTCCGCCTCGTGCAGCCAGCCGCGGGGGAGGTAGAGCGTGTCTCCTGCCGCGAGGAGCAGTTCTTCGTAGACGGACGTCGGCTTTGAGAGCCCGCGCGGAGAGCGCTGATGCTTCAGCGGGAGCTCGAGGACGGGGTCGTAGATGCGCCAGCGCTTCTCACCGGCGACCTGGAGGACGAGGACGTCGTGTGTGTCGTGGTGGACGGCGAATCCCTGCGAGCCACGTGGCGTGTAGTACGCGTTGCACTGCACCGGAAGCCCGAGCGCACCCTCGAGCAGCCGGCAGAAGACGGCCAGCGGGTGCCAGTTGACGTGAAGCGCCTGCAAGACGATCGTCGCACCCGCCTCCCACTCGGCCAGCACGCGCGACACATCCGCAGTCTGTGGGAACGGGGGTCGCCACGACACCGTCCGCGTATAGGTGCCGACGGGGATCTGGCCGCCCTCGCGGACGAGCCGGAACGCGGGATAGCGAATCGCGGTCGAGCACACGAGGCGCTCGACGTCCTCCTCGGAGAGGAGGTCGTCGAAGCGCGCCGGCTCCGACCTGGGAACGACGAGTGGGCGTCGTTCCCAGCAGTCGGCGAAGAACGTCTCGTCGGGGACCGGCTCGAGGCAGCGCTCGAGCGCTGCCCGCGCAGCCCTACGCGGCGTCGGTGCCGTCCGCGTCTTCAGCGTCTGCGTCGTCGCCCGTGTCCGCGTCGTCGCCGTCGGCATCCGAGTCCGTCCCGTCGGCGTCGGCCTCGTACTGCGTGTCGGCATTGGTGGTGTCGAGCGTCTGGATCTCGTCGTCGTGCAGTGTCGTCATGTCCCCTCCTCGTCGTGGGTGGTCGACGTCCGGACGCTACCCGCTTTCGCCACGATCGAATCGTCGCCAGAGTGCTCGACGCGTTCGTCGAAGGACTGAGGTGTGTACCCACTCCTCCGCCTCAGAGAGCGTACGATTGGGCGCCGTGATCGCGATCGTCCCGGATCGAGACGAGCTCGTCCGGCACGGGCTCTCCGTGCGCGGGCAGGTCTACTGGCACCCGACCACCTCGCAGCTCTACGAGCACGCGCTCGCGCGGGGTGACGCGCGGCTCGCGGAGGGCGGCCCACTCGTCGTCGACACCGGCAAGCACACAGGTCGCTCGCCCAGGGACAAGTTCGTCGTGCGCGAGCCCGGCTCCGAGAAGCGGGTCTGGTGGGGAGACGTGAACGCGGAGATCTCGGAGGAGAGCTTCGACCGGTTGCGGGACAAGGTCACCGCGCGCCTGAGCGTAGGAGACGTGTATGTCGTCGACGCGTTTGCAGGAGCCGACCCGGCGCATCGCATCGCCGTGCGCGTGATCACCGAGAGCCCCTGGCACGCGCTCTTCGCGAAGACGCTCTTCATCGACCCGACGGAGTACGAGCTCGACGAGATGGAGCCCGAGGCCCTCGTGCTGCACGCGCCCTCGGTGTCCGCTGTGCCAGAGAAGGACGGGACGCGTTCGGAGACCTTCGTGTGCCTGCATCCATCCCGCACCGAGGTCGTGATCGGCGGGACGTTCTACGCAGGCGAGATCAAGAAGTCGATCTTCACGGTGATGAACGACCGCCTTCCGCTCGAGGGCGTGTTCCCCATGCACTGCTCGGCCAACGTGGACGAGGCGGGGACGGTGGCGGTTTTCTTCGGGCTCTCCGGCACCGGGAAGACGACGCTCAGCGCGGATCCCGAGCGACGGCTCATCGGCGACGACGAGCACGGCTGGTCGGACGAGGGTGTCTTCAACTTCGAGGGCGGCTGCTACGCGAAGGTCATCCGCCTCTCACCGGAGGCCGAGCCGCAGATCTACGCGACGACGCACGCGTTCGGCACGGTGCTCGAGAACGTCGTCCTGGACGAGCGCGGCATCCTCGACCTCGAGGACGACTCGAAGACCGAGAACACACGCGCCGCGTACAAGCTCGAGCAGATCGCGAACGCGCTCCCGGCCAAGCGCGCCGGGCACCCGAGCTCCGTCGTCTTTCTCACTGCTGACGCCTTCGGGATCCTCCCGCCGATCGCACGGCTCACCCGCGACCAGGCGATGTACTGGTTCCTCTCCGGCTTCACGGCCAAGCTCGCGGGCACCGAGATCGGCGTCAAGGAGCCGCAGCCGACCTTCTCGTCGTGCTTCGGCGCGCCGTTCCTGCCCCAGCCGCCGTCCGTCTACGCGCGCCTGCTGGGCGAGAAGCTCGATCAGCACGGCGCCCGCGTCTGGCTCGTGAACACGGGCTGGACCGGCGGGCCCTACGGCGAGGGCGAGCGGATGCCGATCCAGGCGACCCGCGCGCTCCTTCGTGCGGCGATCTCCGGTGAGCTGGAGGGCGTCGATTACCGCACCGACGAGCTCTTCGGCTTCGAGGTGCCCGTCGAAGTCCCCGGTGTCGACGCGAAGCTGCTCGACCCGCGCGGGACGTGGAGCGACGCGGCCGCCTACGACACGAAGGCGCGCGAGCTCGCGACGATGTTCCGCGACAACTTCACGAAGTTCAAGGCCGACGAGAACATCGTTCTCGCAGGGCCGCGCGTCTGACGCAGCGCCTGAACCGTTTCGTATAGCTTCAAGCGAAGTGGAGGCGAAGCACGACGTACTCGTGATCGGGGCCGGCTGCGCCGGAATGCGCGCCGCGATCGAGGCCCACGATGCGGGCGCTGACGTCGCGATCATCTCGAAGCTTCACCCGACGCGCAGCCACTCCGGCGCGGCCGAGGGCGGGATCAACGCCGCGCTCGGGAACGCGGGCGAGGACAGCCCGGAGAGCCACGCCTTCGACACCGTCAAGGGCTCGGACTACCTCGGCGACCAGGACTCGATCGAGATCTTCACCCGGGAGGCGCCGCTC
>JBGSXQ010000295.1:0-2551 GCA_041751315.1 Gaiellaceae bacterium
GTGGAACTCCGAGATCGTTATCTCGTCGGCCGACTCCGAGCTCGGAGTCGGCCGACGAGATAACGATCTCGGAGTTCCACCACGGGCCAGGAGAGCGCGGAGCCCCGCTGCACGTACATCACCAGCATGCGGACGCCTTCCTCGTTCTCGAAGGAGAGCTCACGTTCCATCTCCGTGACGGCTCGGGCGCGCTCCCGGCCGGGACGCTCGTCGTGTTCCCGCCCGGCGTCGTCCACGGCTTCGACAACGACTCGGACGCCTTCATGCGCTGCTTCAACCTCCACATGCCCTCGCTCGGCTTCGCCGACTACATTCGCGGGCGCAATCCCGGCTTCGATCAGCTCGACCCGCCGGACGGCGGCGGCATCGACCCGGCGGCCGTTGTCGCCGTGCGCCTGTCGCAGTAGGTTCCCGGCATGACCTGGGAGGAGCTCGTCACGGAGATGACGGTGCGGTATCCACTGCACGAGTCGAAGATGTTCGGCATGCCGTGTCTCAAACGAGAGAACGGCAAGGTCGTCGCGGGGAAGTGGAAGGACGGTGGGCTCACGGTCAAGCTCACCGACGAGGTCGTCCGCGAGCAGACACTCGCCCTTTCCGGCGTCGAGCTGTTCGATCCAGGCATGGGCCGCGTCATGCGCGAGTGGGTGCTCATCCCCGAAGCGCTCTCCGACGAGTGGCTGCGTCTCGTCGAGCAGGCGATCTGAATGGACGAGCGGATCGCTCTGGCCGCGGGCGAAGGTGAGGTCCTCGTGGATGAGCCCTCGCGGTCGAGCCGGATCAAAGTTGCGCGCGACGAGTTGTTCATGTCCGAGTCGTCCTACGGCTCCGGTGAGCCCGGCACTCGCCCGCATGTCCACCGAGAGCACGCCGACGCGTTCTACGTCCTCGACGGCGAGCTCGCCTTCCACGTGGGAGCGGAGCTGCACAACATGTACGCAGGCTCGTTCGTCCTTGCTCCGCCTGGGCTCGTGCATTGGTTCGAGATCGGGGCCCACGGCGTCCGCCACTTAAACGTCCACGCTCCGGGGAGCACGTTCGCGAGGCTTAGCCGCGCCCGACGCGACGGTGTCCCATTCGACGCCTCGGACGGCGACACGTTCGGCCCTCCCGCCGACGGCGGCAGGCCGGCATCCGACGCGATCGTGACTAGACCCGGCGAGGGCGACACCGTCGGTCCAAGTGTGATCAAGGCCGATTGTGCCGAGCTCTCGCTGCTCGAGTTCGAGGTCCGGCCGGGAGACGGTGTCGGGCCGCACTTCCACAAAGCGCAGAGCGACTCGCTCTACGTCCTCGGAGGCGAGCTCGAGTTCCACGTCGGAGACGACGTCATCCGCGGAGGCGTGGGCACGTACGTGCTCGCCCCACCGGGCGTCGTCCACTCCTTCAGGAATGTGGGCGACGAGCCGGCTCGGATGCTCAACCTCCACACGCCTGGAGGCTTCGCCCAGTCCCGACGCGAGCTCGAGGAGCTCCGCTCGCAGGGAATCGAACCGGACGCGGCTTTCTTCGAGCGCCACGACATCTTCGACGTCTGACTCGATTACGCTTCGACTGTGAGGCAAATCTGGCAGGGACGCGCCATGCAGGTCGCCTCGAAGTACGGCGACCATGCTCCCATGGCCGCTGTTTGCTGCAACGCGTGCCGTACGTGCACGACGACGAACCTCTTCGCGCTCGCAGCTGGGGTCGGGCTTGGCGCGATCTACGCCGTCGTCCGGTTCGGCAAGCGTCTCGTCGGGCATTAGGCGTTCTGCGTGAACCAGCACTGCGCCTCGGCGTCGCGATAGACGCACACGTTCCGGCCTCCTTCGAGAACGACCTCGAAGTAGTGGCGGTCGACGGGCTCGTCCGTCCACCAGCGGTCGACGACGCGCCACTCCTCGCGCACGAGTGCCACCTGCTCACGGTTCACGACGTGCGGCGTCCCGCCGAGCGCTGTCTCGACAAGTGCCGGACGTGGCGCGTTGAGACGCCCTAGCGCGCGGGGGAACGCATCGTTTAGCGCGGGGAAACCCATGGGTCCCCCGCGAGCCCGCTCTTACTTGCAGCGCCATGACAGAGCGCCTCGTGCCTACGGCCGAATGAGTCACCTCCCGGCGAGGGGATCGCGACGCTTCGGAGATCGGTGATCAAACGTCCTTCGGCACGACGAGTGCGCGTGCCTCGGGAATTCGCGACCACGGCGCAACCTCCACAATCGAGCACACCGACCCCGTCCCGGTGCTCGCACGCACTTGGCGAAGCCCTTCACGCAGGCGCACGACGTTCTCCTCCCCCGCAGGCTCGACGAGCGCGAGCTGCTGTCCCGTGTGCTCCGCGAGCTCGACCGACTCGAGCCTGAGCTCGACGATCGGCGCAGGAAGCTCCTGCAGCTTCGACCCGAGCGCCGCGCGCAACCGGGGCATCTCGGCCGTCGCGTCGCGCAGCGTCGTCACGCGTCTCCACGAGCCTCCGTCGACGAGCCGGGCGACCAGCGCGAGTTTTCGAAACGGCCGCCCGGCCCGTTCTGGACGCGCGAGCAGGCGCTCGAGGAGAGAACCGAGCGCTC
>JBGSXQ010000296.1:0-1664 GCA_041751315.1 Gaiellaceae bacterium
CCGGCGCGCTCGTCGTCGTCCTTGCGGGTCGCGCGCTCGGCTCGAGCCTAACGCCGTTCCCCAAGCCCCCTGTGGGTGGCGACCTCGTGGAGACGGGCCCGTACGCGGTCGTCCGGCACCCGATCTACTCCGGAGGGCTCCTCTTCGTCGCCGGGATGTCGTTCGCACTCTCGCCGTGGGCGCTCGCGGCGACCGGTGCGCTCGCCCTGCTCTGGGCGCTCAAAGCGCGCGTCGAGGAATGCCTTTTGCACGAGCGCTACCCCGGCTATGCGGAGTACAGCTCACGTGTCCGCCACCGGCTGATCCCCTTCGTCTACTGATCCAAGCGCGAGCGCGACGGCCTGGTCGAGCGTCAGCCGTGAGCCCTCGGCCCAGGCGCGCTCGAAGGTTTCGTGGTCAAGTGCTGCGCGCACCGCTGTCAGCATCTGCTCGCGCTCCTGCGTCATCCAGGATTCCTCCGTGAACCCGATCTCTTCGCGGAGGACGTCGGCGCGTGCGAGCAGAAGCGCCGCGGTCTCGGGCTCGCCCTCGGCGAGAGAAAGTGCCACGAATCGTACGAGGTCGACCGCCGCGAACATCGCGAATCCCATCTCGAGGTCGATCCGGAACGACTCTTCGAACATCTCCCGCGCAGCGCCGAGCTGACCCTCACGTAGAGCTTCGGTGCCCAACCCGCCCAGTGCTCTCGCCTCCATTCGCTTGTATCCCAGCGCCCGTGAGCGCTCGAGGTTTTCTTGGGTGAGCTCGCGGTAGCGATCGACGTCTCCGAGCATCTCGCTCGCCCAGGCGACCGTACGCCGTGCGGCGAGCGCATGGAAGTCGTCGAGTCCTTCGAGCTCCTCGAGGCTCCGCTCGGCGTTCGTTCGCAGCGTCTCCCAGTCGTCCTTCGCCAGCGTCGTTCCAAGGAAGTACCGCGATACGGCGGCTCTCCGATCGTCGCCGAGCTCGGTGAACAGCGTGATGGCTTGTTCGAGCCGTTCTCGCTCGCTACCAGCGTCTCCAGTATGGGCCGCGAGCTCCGCGGCTGCGTGCAGTGCCAGAGCACGCGCGTGAGTCTGGCGATCGTCGCCGGCGAGGGCTTCCTCGACGCGCCGGCGGCCCTCGACCAGATGGCCGTGGAACGTCCAGAGCTTGTAGAGGGCACCAGCTAGCTGCAGAACCAGCTGCGGCTCGTCTGCGCCCTCGAGGAAGTCGTACGCCGCGCGAAGGTTGTCGTGGTCCGCCTCGAGGCGGCTCAGCGAGGCTGCGGGGTCGCCGCTATGAAGATGCGGCTCGGCCTTCTCGGCGAGCGCGAGGAAGTGATGCGCGTGGCGGCGGTGCACCTCGGCAGCCTCGCTCGACGCGACGAGCCGCTCGGCTGCGAACTCGCGGATCGTCTCGAGCATCCAGTAGCGGGGGCCCTGATCGGTGTCGCGCTTGCGCAGGAGGCTCTTGTCGAGGAGCGACTGCAACGTGTCCGGGTCGGCTCCGGCGACGTCTTCTGCGGCCTCGTACGTGCAGCCGCCGACGAAGACGGCGAGCCGCGCGAACAGCCGCTGCTCGTCCTCGGAGAGCAGGTCGTAGCTCCACTCTATCGTGGCCCGCAGCGTCTGCTGGCGGGGATCGGCGTCGCGATCGCCCTTGAGCAGGTCGAGGCGCTGAGAGAGCCGCTCGAGCAGTTGCTC
>JBGSXQ010000297.1:0-2416 GCA_041751315.1 Gaiellaceae bacterium
TCGCGACCGAGGATCTCGTGTACGCGCTCGAGCGCGAAGGCATGGAGACCGGAATCGATCTGGACGCGCTGATCGGCGTCGCCGCGTGGATGTCCGAGACGCTCGGCCGCCGGCTCGAAGGCCAGCTCTACCGCGCCGGCCTCTTCCCACCGCGTTAGCAGCGCGCCGGGAGGACCGTTCCGCGCACCTCGGCCAGCTCGACGTCGCCGGCGCGTCCGCGCAGCACGACCTCGTCGCCGTCCTCGAGGAACGACCGCGCCGAGCCGTCGGCTAGCTCGACCGGTCGCTCCCCGTTCCACGTGAGCTCGATCAGCGAGCCCTCCGATCCCGGCTCCGAGCCGGAGATCGTCCCCGACGCGAAGAGGTCTCCCGTCCGGACGGACGCGCCGTTCACCGTCGCGTGCGCGAGCTGCTGCGGCATCGTCCAGTAGAGCCCGCGCGCATTGGTGCGCGAGATCACCGTGCCGGAGAGCTCGACGGAGAGGTCGAGATCGACCCCCCAGTCGCCCGACGTCCGCAGGTACGGAAGCGGCTGCGGATCCTGCGCAGGGGCGGGAACGAAGCGATCCTCGAGTAGCGCGAGCGGCGTGACCCACGCGCCGATCGACGTCGCGAACGACTTGCCGAGGAACGGCCCGAGCGGCTGGTACTCCCAGGCCTGGATATCTCGTGCGCTCCAGTCGTTCACGAGCACGACGCCGAACACGTGGTCACGGAAGGCATCCGTGCTGACGGCCTCGCCCAGCCTGCTTCCCCGCCCGACGACGAATCCCAGCTCGAGCTCGATGTCGAGGCGTCGGCTCGGGCCGAAGCTCGGCCCGGCATCGGGAGGCGCCTTGACCTGACCGCACGGACGAACGACGGGCGTGCCGCTCACGACCACCGTCCCGGCACGCCCGTGGTAGCCGACCGGGAGGTGGCGCCAGTTCGGGAGCAGCGGGTCGGAGTCGGGACGGAAGAGCCGGCCGAGGTTCGTCGCGTGCTCGAGCGAGGAGTAGAAGTCGACATAATCGGCTATCGAGAGCGGGACGTGGGAGGTCGCGCGCGCGAGTGGCACGAGCTCCGTGCCGCCGGCGACGAGCTCGTCCACGCGGGCGACGGTGTCCTCCCAGGACGAGCGCCCGAGTGCGAGGAACGGGTTGAGCGTCGGCGCCTCGAAAACCGCGCCGAGACCGCACGCTGCGAGATCGAGGATCCCGTCGTCGACGCGGAAGCCGACGCGCGGAGCGTCCTCCCCGATCGAGAACACCCCGAAGCCGACAGCGCGATTCACCGCGGCAGTACTCCGAGTGCCTCGAGCTCCTCGACTGGCTCGAAGAAGCTACAGCTGCCGATCGAGTGAAGAAGCTCGCGGCGATCGCGCGCGAGCTCCTGGGACGACGACGATCGATCGCGCCACGAGAGCCCTGCCTCGTCGAGGCCGAACGCCGAGGCATCCGACTCGGCGAGCGCTTCCTCCTCGGCACCTTCGAAGGCGACTGCTGCAAGGAGATTGAGGATGCCGTGATCGTGCTCGGTACGGACCGCGTGGTGCAGGCCGGCCGTGGCCTTGAACACGAGGCGCCGCGCACGGCAGGCGCGAACGAAGCGCGCGAGGTCGGCGTCGCTCGGTACCTCTGCTCCCCCACATCGCACCTTCGCGCGCAGGCCGTGCGCGGCGATCTCAGCCAGGCGCTCGTCGAGCGCGTCGTCGATCGGCAGTTCCACGTACACCTCGTCTGCGATTCCGGCCAGGTCGGCGAGATCGTCGCGGTAGCGCACCTCGACGGACTCGGCCGCCGCGCCGTTCGCAGGTGCATCCAGGACGAGGCTGACCTCCCTTCCCGTGGGCAACGCAGTCGCAGTAGAGGCGGGCCAGACGAGCCGGGCGAGCATGAACGCATGTGGGCTCGCAAGCGCCCGGCGGTCCTCCTCTAGCGCCTCGTCCGCTGCCAGCGACGCCGGCGGGAACATCGGCGCATGATCGATGAGGCGTGCGAGCAGCGCCCGGCGTGCGTCGACGGTCTGCATGAGCCGTGTGATCTTCGCAGAGCCGATCTCAAGCCCGTCCCAGCGTCGACCGATGACCTTGGAGGCGGTATGCCCGACCCTGCTTCCATCGAGCCGGTCCCTCGGCCTCACATGAGCCTCGTGACGGCCGGCGCTGCCGAGCCGTATCGACGGCTGGCCGAGATCTTCCACGACGTCCTCTCCGAGCAGAGCCTCGACGCGCTCCTCGAGCGGATCGCCGACACGCTGGCCGAGCTCATTCCCTACGAGGACGTCCACATCTACGAGGCCGACGAGAGCCAGCGCGAGCTGACCCCGGTGCTCGCGCGCAGCGAGTGGGCGGACGAGGTCATGAGCGAGACGTTCTCGTTCGACGAGGGCATCACGGGCTGGGCGGTCACGCACCGCGAGGCCGTGCTCGCCAACC
>JBGSXQ010000298.1:0-4593 GCA_041751315.1 Gaiellaceae bacterium
ACCGCGCCTGCGAGCAGCGCGACCAGAGTGAGACCGACCATCTCCCAGTGCCAGTCGAGCCCTGCGGCACCGAGCCAGGCGACATAGGCACCGGCGGCGGGCGCGACGCCGCGCACCCGGCGGCTCCGCACCGCAGCGATCAACGGCACGAAGGTCACCGCACACAGGAGCACCAGCCCGACCAGACCGACCTCCATGAACATCTCGGCGTGTAGCGAGTGCGCATCTCGAACGATCCGCAGGCTCGGCCGTTGCTCGTACCAGATGTACTCGAACGTCCCCGCTCCACTGCCCTTGATGGGCTGGCCGCGTCCGACATCCCACGCCACACCTAACACCTCAGCTCGCCCGTTGCCCGAAATGCTGAACAAGCGTTCGTTCAGACTCGGACCTGCTGTCACGGGAACCGCCTCGAATCGACCCCAAATGTTGGTGAGTACGGTGCTCGGCCCTCCCCACGCGACGACGGCAACAGATCCGACGAGCAGGGTGATCGCCGTGAGCGCAATTTCTCCTCGCCGGCGAACTTTCCCGCCGAGGGGCACGCGCAGGCTTGTCCAGCGCGCCGCCAAGCCCAAGCAAGCGGAGGCTAGGACGAGACCCACGAGTGCACCTGCCAGCCGGTGGCCCTCGAGCGCGGCCTCCACCGCGGAGGAGTCCTTGGTCGTCAGCGCGTTCTGTCGGGAGGCGAGAAGAACTGCGAAGATCGAAGGTGGACAAACCACGGCCAACGACCAGAGAAGATGCAGGCGGCGCGGATCGAGCACCAACGTCACAGCGAGACTAAAAGCAAGGGCGATCCATGATCCTCGCGAGAAGGTGAAGTAGAGCGCGGTTCCGAACACCGGAAGGAGGCTGGCTCCCAGAGAAGCGACGACGGCCTTTCGACCATGAACAAGCGCTCCGAGCGCCAAGATCACCCCGATCGCGGCGAGGAGTCCAAAGGCGTTCGTGTATCCGAGCGGCTCCGCTAGGCGGTATGCATTGAAAGGGTCGTCGGCGAAACCGAGCCTGTCGGGAAAGAGCCAAGTGGCGAGTCCGTACGAAACGACGAGCGCAGCGCCAACCAGCAACCCAGCGAAGACACCAGCCGCGTCTCCTCGCCGCAGGACGAGCGCGATCGCGAGGGCGATCGAGACATAGACGAGTGCGCGCTCGGCTTCGCGGATCGAGGCGGCGCTACTGATCGACCAGAGCGACGAGAGAGCGATCCACACCGCAAGGGCGCCCATGAACGTTGCGAATGCCGTACGCAGGCGACCAGGGCGCGTGACGCGGTCGAGGATCAGCAAGACGGTCGTCGGGACGAGGAACGCGAGCGCCACCCAGCCCCACGACTGTGAGAAGTACGCGCCCTGGCTTGCATTCGCCGCGGTGACGATCGACGCGACGCCGGTGGCGACGACGTACGTCCTGTGTGTTCGCGAAAGCGCTCTCATTACCCTGGTCCGGCGTTCTCCTTACTCTGTGGTCGAGTATGAGACGTCACCTCGGCACGCTCCTTCTCCTCGTCGGTATCGGAGTCCTTGCCTGGACCGTCACGGTGTACCTCTGGAAGGACCCGTTCACGACGGCGTACACAGCGTACGAGCAGCGCCGGCTCGAATCGAGCCTGAACGTCGAGTTCCGCGACTGGACGCCCGCTCGGGAGCCCGTGTCGAGGCCCAGCTCGCCGAAGCCCGAGGCGAAGGTAGACCTCACGCGCGAAGCGCGCCGTTTTCGGCTCGCCAGCGAGGAGGGCGACGCCATCGCGCGTCTTCGCGTCCCCCGCCTCGACATCGACCTGGTGGTCGTGAACGGAACGAGCTCGAGCGACCTGAAGCGCGGGCCTGGTCGGCACGACGAGACCTCCATGCCCGGCGAAGGCGGGCTCGTATACGTCGCCGGGCACCGGACGACGTACGGCGCGCCATTTTCCCGCATCGACTCCCTGGAGCGCGGAGACACGATCACCGTCGAGCTCCCGTACGGCTCGGTCGAGTACCGCGTCACCACGCATCGCATCGTCGACGACAACGACCTGTCGGTTCTCGAGTCACGCGGTCGCGAGGAGCTGATCCTGCAGGCGTGCCATCCGCGTTTCTTCTCGAGCCAGCGCTACCTCGTGTACGCGCGCCCCGTGTCCTTGAGCGCGCGCAGTTAGGTTCGAGTCTTCGCGTAACGGCTACGACGGGGTTACGCGGTACGCGTCGAACACGGCGTCGAGGTTTCGGAGGGCGGTAAGGAGCGCGCGCAGCTCCTTCACCTCTCCCACCTCGGCGGTGTACCAGTTCTTCGCCATGCCGTCCTCGACCGCGCCGCCGTACGAGACGATGTTCGCGCCGTGCTCGGCGAACGTCCTCGCGACGTCCTCGAGGAGCCGTGATCGATCCCACGCGTCAACGGCGATCTGGACGAGGAAGCCAGAGGATGCGCCCCCCTCCCACTCGACTTCCGTGAAGCGCTCGGGGTTCCGCTGGAGAGCACGGACGTTGGGGCAGTCCTCCCGGTGCACCGTGATCCCGCGCCCCATCGAGATGTAGCCGACGATCTCGTCGCCGGGAACGGGCGTGCAGCATTTTGCGAGGCGCACGAGCACGTCCTCGACGCCGACCACGTTGATGCCGACGCGATCGCTCGAGACGGCCTTGCGGGCGCGCGAAGGCTTGGTCTGGATGATCGGCTCTGCGGCGACCTCGTCGGTCTTGAGCCGCTGGATGACCTTGTTGACGATCTGCGTCGGAGACAGCTTCCCGGCACCAAGGGCGACGTAGAAGTCCTCAGCCTTCTTGAAGCCCGTCTCACGAATGACCTGCGCCAGCACGCTCGAGCCCTGGAGCTTGCGGTACGGAAGCTTCTGCGCCTTGAGCGCCTGGTCGAGCGCCTCGCGACCCTTCGCCTCGGTCTCGCCGCGGGTCTCGCGCTGGTACCACTGGCGGATCTTGTTGCGCGCGCGGGACGAGGTGACGAGCGCCAGCCAGTCACGTGAAGGGCCGCGACCCGACTTCGACGTGAGGATCTCGACGAAGTCGCCGCTGCGCAGCCGGTAGTGGAGCGGGACGATACGGCCGTTCACCTTCGCGCCCACGGTGCGATGCCCGACGTCCGTGTGTACCGCATACGCAAAGTCGATCGGTGTCGCCCCCGACGGCAGCACCTTGACCTCGCCCTTGGGCGTGAAGACGTAGACCTCCTCGGCGAAAAGGTCCGTGCGGAGGCTGCGCATGTACTCACCGGGATCCTGCTCCTCGTGCTGCCCCTCCATCAGGGACTTGACCCATGTCAGCCACTCGTCGTCGGCCTTGGCCTTGCTTCCCCGCTTGTAGACCCAGTGCGCAGCGACCCCGTACTCCGCCTCCTCGTGCATGTCGCGCGTTCGAACCTGGATCTCGAGCGGTCGGCCTTCGGGACCGATGACCGTGGTGTGCAGCGAGCGGTAGCGGTTGAGCTTCGGCATCGCGACGAAGTCCTTGAACCGCCCGGGCATCGGCTTCCAGAGTGAATGCACGATTCCGAGCGCCGCGTAGCAGTCGCGCGTCCCCTCTTCGCCCGAGCGCTCGCAGATGACGCGGAGCGCGGTCAGGTCGTAGATCTCGTTGAACTCGCGGCCGCGCTTGGCCATCTTGTCGTAGATCGAGAAGAGATGCTTGGCGCGAGCCGTGATCTCGGCCGGCACGTCCGCACCGTGCAACTCCGAGCCGAGGAGCTCGGCGGCCTTCTCCGCTTGCGCCTCGCGGTCGGCGCGCTGATCGGCCACCATCGCCTTGATCTCCGCGTACTTGCGCGGATGCAGTGTCTGGAAGGCGAGGTCCTCGAGCTCCCACTTCAAGGCGTGAATACCAAGGCGGTGCGCAAGTGGCGCATAGACCTCGAGCACTTCTCGCGCCTTCTGCGCCTGCTTCTGCCTGGTTTGATACTCGATCGTCCGCATGTTGTGCATGCGATCCGCGAGCTTGATGAGGATGACGCGTACGTCCTGCGCCATCGCGACGATCATCTTGCGGTAGTTCTCGGCTTCCGCCTGCTCGCGACTCTGGAAGCTGATGCGTGTGAGCTTCGTGACTCCCTCGACCAGCTGCACGACCTCCGGGCCGAACTCGGCTCGAAGCTCCTCGACGTCGGTGTCGGTGTCCTCGATGACGTCGTGGAGGAGCGCAGCAGCGATCGTCTGCTCGTCGAGCCGGAGCTCGGCGCAGATCCGTGCCACGCCGAGCGGATGATGGATGAACTCCTCTCCCGAGCGACGCGTCTGACCGGCGTGCGCCCGCTCGGCGAGCTCGAACGCGCGGCGAAGGAGGTCCTTGTCGACGTCCGGGTTGTACGACTCGACCTCGGCGATCAGCTCCTCTACCAGGTCTTCGCGATGCCGCTTGGCGTCGAGGACGGTCATGGATCCAGTGTACTCAGCCGGTTTCGCGATCCCTCTCGCCGGGCAGGAGTGTGGAACATGGTCGCGAACACGAGTCTCCCATGACGAATCTGCGTCGCTGGCTGCGCCGTCGGAACGCGCGTCGTCTCGCACTCGCCATGCGCGACGCTCTCGTGCCGTCGCGCCCCGGACTCGGCTGAGACGTCTATGCCGCGCGCGGCATAGACGCGTCGACGAGCAGCGCC
>JBGSXQ010000299.1:0-2665 GCA_041751315.1 Gaiellaceae bacterium
CACGTCCGCGATCTGCTGCTCTGAGAGCGAGCTCGAGAAGGAGGGCATGTTGCCCTGCCCGTTGGCCACGATCTCGGCCACGCGCGCCTCGCTGGGTGCAGCATCGTCGAGGTTCGGCCCGACCGTGCCGGACGTGCCGGCGTCCGCGAGCGTGTGGCAGCCGCCACACGCCGACGAGCCGAGGAAGACTTCCTTGCCGGCTGCCGGGTCACCCGTGGAGGGAGGCGTTATCGCCGTCTCCACCGTGTCGGTCGTGTCGGTCGTGTCGGTCGTGTCGGTCTCCGTCGTCTCGGTCTCCGTGGTCTCGGTGGTGACCTCGCCTTCGACGGTCTCGGGAGTTGCGCTCTGCTCCTGCTCTCCGCCGCATCCCACCGCGACGACGCCGAGGGCGGCGACGAGGAGCACGAGGAGGAGAGCGGTTCGGCGCATCGGGGCTGATCCTACTATTTGCCGCACCGGTCGATCGCAAACATCGTCACGCGGTTGCCGCCAGACGCCTGCGGAGGCCCTTGAGCTTGAACGCGAGGAGGATCGAGGTGATCCCGCGCACGAGGACGATGACGCCCACGTAGACGACGAGCAGGATGGCCTCGCGCCGGAAGTTCCCCGCGACCCAGAACGCGAGCAGGATCTCGAGCAGCCCGACGACGAGCTGGAGCCACCAGAGCTCGAACTCGTCCTTCGTGACGAAGGCGACGGTGATGTCGAAGACGCCCTTGAACATGAGGAAGAAGCCCATGAGCACCGCGAGGGTGGAGAAGGCGTCGTACGGGTTCCAGAGGGCGTAGATCCCGACGAGCACGAAGAGGATGCCGAGGATCGCGTGCACCCACTTCCACCCGGTGGTCGATACCGAGATCGCGAAGAGCTCGTCGATTCCGGCGATGATCGCGACGATGCCGAAGAGGATCGAGATGGCGTAGACGGTCGTGTAGTCCCACTGGAACACGACCAGCGCGAAGACGAGCCAGGCAATCCCGCTCAGGAGAAAGAGCCACCAGCGATCGGCGGCCTCCTCGACCACCTCGCGCGCCCCGAACACTCCGTTCATCGTCCCTCCTCGGCTCGAACGTCTCGGCGCCGCGATTCTCCCAGGCGAGCCGGACTCCTGCCGTACGATCCGTGCAAAGACGAGCGAAAGGACGCGAATGGCAGACGTGACCGTGAAGCACATCGACGAGCTCGAGTCGCACGGAGGGAACGGGAGGTTCCTGTTCGCGCGGAAGGGGCTCGGCGTGACCTCGTTCGGGATGAACGTCGGGCGCTTCCCCGGCGGCTACGACGACTACCCCGACCACGATCACGAGAAGGACGGGCAGGAGGAGGTGTACTTCGTGTTCGAGGGCTCGGCCACGATGCACGCGGGCGACGAGGCGTTCGAGCTGACGCCCGGAACCTTCGCGCGCGTCGCCCCTGGCCAGAAGCGCCGGCTCGTCCCGGGAAGCGCCGGCGTGACGGTGCTGGTCCTCGGAGGGCGGCCCGGCTCCTTCGAGGCGAGCATCTGATGATCGTCGAGACGAGCATGCATCAAGGCTGGCTCTCGAACGCCTTCCTGCTCGCGGACGAGCCAGGTGGCACAGCCGTGTTCGTCGACAGTGGGGCGCCGCTCGAGCCGCTCGTCGCGGCAGTCGAGCGTGAAGGCGTGACGCCGACGCATCTGCTGATCACACACGATCACGCCGACCACGTCTCCGGCAACGACGAGCTCGTCGAGCGCTACGGCCTCGAGGTGACGAGCGGCGCGATCGAGACCGGGGGGCTGCGCGTCGAGGTGCTCGCAACGCCGGGGCACTCGGACGACGGCGTCTCCTTCGTCGTCGGTGACGTGTGCTTCTCCGGCGACACGCTCTTCCGTGACGCGGTGGGCGGAGGGCCGGCCGACCAGATGCGCCGCTCGGTCATGGACGTCCTGATGACGCTTCCCCACGAGACGCGCGTGCTTCCTGGGCATACCGAGGAGACGACCATCGGTCGCGAGTGGGAGCACAACCCCTTCGTGCGCTTCTGGCGCGGCCTCGACGACGAGGACGGCCGGAGCTGCACGGTGCAGGGCGACGCGGCGACCATCGTCGTGTGGTCACCCGACTACGACGGCAAGGGGAAGGCGCTCGTGCGGCTTTCGGACGGCTCCGAGGCCATCGTCGGGGCATCTCGGATCGAAGGGCTCTGAACGGCAGGTGCGGCGCCGAAGCGCCGCACCACGCGGGCGTGCTTCAGCGCCCCACCGTCTCTCATACCGGGAGGGGGTATGATGGAGACATGAGTCAACAACTCACATACAGCGTCCCTGCCATTCACTGTGCGCACTGCGTGATGTCCATCCGCGAGGAAGTGTCGGAGGTCGAGGGCGTCGACGACGTCGCGGTCGATCTCGACACCAAGATGGTGACCGTGAGCGGTGCGTTCGAAGATGCCGCGGTACGCGAGGCGATCCGCGAAGCGGGGTACGAGGCGGCGTGACCTCGACTGCAACACGCGAGCCGGAGACACGCGTCGACCTCGCGCTCGACGGCATGACCTGCGCCGCATGCGCGAACCGCATCGAGCGCAAGCTGAACAAGCTCGAAGGGGTCGAGGCGTCCGTCAACTACGCGACGGAGCAGGCGGCCGTGCGCTTCGACCCGAAGCGGGTGACGGTTGCCCAGCTCGTGGATGCGGTCGAGGC
>JBGSXQ010000300.1:0-9100 GCA_041751315.1 Gaiellaceae bacterium
GAGCGCGCACGACCCCGAGGGCCGCCATCGCAGCCATGAACTGCGTCCCGTTTACGAGAGAGAGGCCTTCCTTGCTCGCGAGCACGGTCGGCTCGAGACCGACGGCGCGCAGTGCGTCCAGGCCGGCCATCAGCTCACCGCCAACCGTGGCCTGCCCTTCCCCCACGAGCGGGAGGGCGAGATGCGCGAGCGGCGCGAGATCGCCGCTCGCGCCGACCGACCCTCGGGCGGGGACGTACGGCAAGACGCCGGACGCAAGACACGCGAGGAGGAGCTCGACGGTCTCGATGCGGGCACCGGAGAACCCTTTCGCGAGCGCGTTGGCACGGAGCAGCATCGCAGCGCGCACGACCTCGTCGGGGTACGGCTCGCCCACGCCACACGCGTGACTGCGCAGGAGCCGGAGCTGCAGCTCCTCGGTCAGCTCCTCGGGGATGTGAGCCGAGACGAAGCGCCCGAAGCCCGTGTTGACGCCGTAGGTGTGCTCGCCCTGGATACCGTCGACCAGCTCTCGTGCCGCAGACATCCGCGCCTTCGCGGAGTCGGCGAGCCGAGCGCTCGACCCATCGACCGCGACGCTCCAGACGTCGGCGAGGGTAAGGTCCTCGCCGGTCAGGGCGATGGTGGCGCTCATCGTTCGAGTCTAGAGCGGAGCGCCGTCTCGAGGATCCGCGAGTCGTCGATGCCCGGGAGATCGACCGCGGCCGCTCGCGCAAGACGTACGACGGCTTCCGGAACGAGGCCGACGAGCTCGCCGCCACGCACCGCTGTACCGCGTAGCGCGGCCTCGTGCCGCACCCGCTCGACGACGACGTGGAGCGGAGCGCGCTCGACGTCGACGATGTTCATGCTCACCTGCACGCGCCCAGACTCGGGGAGCAGGAGACCGATCGCCTGCACGCCCGACACTCCACCACTCGACGCGCGAACAGCTCGCGCGATCGAGCGTGCGACTTCGACGTCGACCGTGGCGAGATCGAGGTTGTAGGCAACGAGGGGCGCGCGGGCTGCTACCAGGACTGCGCCGGCACGCGGATCGATCCGATGCGGCCCGTCGTCAGGCACGAGCTCGCCCGAGCTCACGCGCCGAGTGAGCTCGGGCAGCCCACCGCGTCGAAAGTACGCGGGTCGCCTTCCCTCCCCGATCTCTCCGTAGCGGAACACGGGCAGCCCCACCTCGGTTCCCAGGCGTCGGGAGACAGCGAGGGCGGCCGCACGAGCCTGCGGCATCGACTCGTTCACGAGAGGAACGACGGGCACGACGTCTGCGACGCCCACGCGAGGATGGACACCTGAATGGTCGCGGAGGTCGACCAGCTCGACCGCACGTGCGACGCCTTCGACCAGGGCCTCGACGACGTCGTCCTCCGAGACGAGCGTGAAGACGGATCGGTGGTGATCTGCGTCGGCGTGGACGTCGAGGAGAATCGCGTTCCGGCTGAAGGCTTCGCCGACTGCGTCGAGGACGCGCGCATCTCGCCCTTCGGAGACGTTGGGCACGGCCTCGAGCACGATCCGTACCCTACGAACCCGTGCCCGAGGACGAGCCCCGAAGCACTCCCCGCACCGCCAGGCGCACGTTCGTGCGCCTGCTCGGCTTCCTGCGTCCGTACCGGCTCTCACTGCTGGTCTCGTCAGTCCTGGCGATCCTGTCGCAGGTGGCCGGAATCCTCGTTCCGGTGCTCACCGGGATCGTGATCAACGAGCTGCGCGACGATCCCGACACACGGCTCCTCGTCCTCGAGATCTCGGCAGTCGTGATCCTCGGGCTGATCCGCGGCGCGCTCATGTACGGGCGGCGAGTGATCTCGGGTCGTCAGGCGCTGGCCGTCGAGTACGACCTCCGCGACGAGCTCTACTCCCATCTCCTCCGCCTGTCGTTCGGGTTCTACGACCGCAGCCAGACGGGGCAGCTCATGTCCCGCGCGACCATCGACCTGCAAGCCGTGCGGTTCTTCCTCGGGTACGGCCTCATCTTCTTCGCGCAGCACGTCGTGACGATCGTGGTCGTGACCGCTGTCCTCTTCGTCTACAGCTGGAAGCTCGCGCTCATCTCACTCGCGATCACGCCAGTGATCGCACTGACCGCGTACAGGTACAGCCGGGTCTCGCACCCGGTTCTGCGTGACGTGCAGCAGACGCTGGGCGAGGTCGCCACGGTGGCCGAGGAGTCGATCACGGGTGTGCATGTCGTGAAGTCCTTCGCGCAGGAGGATCGACGCCAGGCGGACTTCGCGCGTGCCGCGAACAACGTCTTCACGAAGACGCTCGCCGCGAACCGCCAGCGTGCGATCTACGTGCCGTTGCTTACGTTCTTCCCGCTCATCGCGCAGGCGCTCGTCCTGCTCGCAGCGGGGCGCATGGTGATCTCCGGCTCACTCTCGCTCGGGGCGTTCTTCGCGTTCAACCTCCTGCTCGCGATGCTCGTCATGCCGCTGCGCATGCTCGGCATGTGGATCGGGCAGGCACAGCGTGCGATCGCTTCCGGGGAGCGGATCTTCGAGGTCCTCGACGAGCCCGAAGAGGTCGGAGACGCGGCCGACGCGATGACTCTGCCGATCGGCCCCGGCGACGTCGTCTTCGACGACGTCTCGTTCGGATACGACCCGGAGAGGCCCGTGCTCGACGGTGTCTCGATCACGATCGCCGCCGGGACGACGATCGCGCTCATCGGCCGGACGGGATCGGGGAAGACGACGCTCGCGACGCTCGTCCCCCGCTTCTACGACACGACATCGGGAGCGGTTCGCGTCGACGGCGTGGATGTCCGTCAGCTCGTGCGGCGCTCGCTCCGTCGGGAGATCGGCGTCATCTCGCAGGATCCCTTTCTCTTCTCGGCTTCGATCCGTGACAACATCGCGCTCGGCATGCCCGACGCGCCTGCCGAGGCGGTCGAGGCTGCAGCGCGCGCCGCCCAGGCGCACGATTTCATCGTCGAGCTCGCGCACGGATACGACACGGTCGTCGGTGAGCGCGGGATCACGCTCTCGGGCGGTCAGCGCCAGCGCATCGCCATCGCGCGGGCGCTGCTCATCGACCCGCGAATCCTCATACTCGACGATGCCACGGCGTCCGTCGACGCCACCACCGAGGCGAAGATCCGCGCCGGTCTTCGCGAGGTGATGCGCGACCGGACGACGATCATCATCGCCCACCGGCTCTCGACGATCGCCCTTGCCGACGAGGTGGTCGTCCTCGATGAGGGTCGGATCGCGGCACGCGGAACGCAAATCGAGCTTCTGGAGACGAGCCCGGTGTTCCGGGAGATCCACGAGCACGGGCTGCTCCAGCAGGTGGTCGCAGGATGACCCCGGTAGAAGGTCTTGCTTTCGACGGCGTCTTTTCACGCAGTCGGCACGAAGTCGTGCTCCACGCGTACGACCTCCCGCGTTACGCTCGCAGTGGGTGGTGGGCCGGGGTGCCCCAATCAAAAGGCCCAATTTCGTGAAGGTCTGGCAGTACTCCAGCCACTTGACGGACGAGCGAGGCGGTCGTGTCGACGACTGGTCGTGGCGGCAGACGCGGCGGCGCCTCGGCGTGCTCGTCCGCCTCGCCCGTCCGTACCGCGCGCGCACGGCGCTCGCCGTCGTCACGCTGATCGCGTACACGGGCGTCGCGCTTCTGCCGCCGTACCTTTCGAAGCTCGCCGTGGACGACGGGATCCTCGCCGGTGATCTCCGAGCTCTGACCCTCGTCGTCATCGCATTCGTCGCAGCGGGCATCGCCGCCTTCGTCTTCTCCGCTCTGCAGACGTACTCCACCGGCTGGGTCGGCGAGCGGGCGCTGGCCGACCTGCGCATCCAGCTCTTCGGCCACCTGCAGCGCCTCTCGCTCGGCTACTACGAGCGCAACCGCACCGGTGCCACCGTGAGCCGGATCACCAACGACGTGGAGGCACTCGACCAGCTCGTGACGGATGGGATCTCCAGTCTCGTCCAGAACTCGCTCGTGCTCGTCGGCACCGTCATCGTGCTCTTCCTCCTCGACTGGCGCCTTGCTCTCGCGACGCTGGTCGTCCTCCCGCTGATGGCACTCGCTACCGCGTGGTTTCGGTCCCGCTCGAACCGGGCGTACCGACGTGTTCGCGAGCGTCTGGGCGTGGTGACTGCAACCCTCGCCGAGGACATCTCGGGGATGCGCGTCGTCCAGTCGTTCACGCGTGAGCCGACGAGCCAGGCGACGTTCCGCGGAGTCAACGAGCGCTACCGCGAGTCGAACTACGAGACCGTGATCCTCAACGGGCTCTACTTCCCGGCCGTCGACATCCTCTCGAGCGTGGCGACCGCCATCGTGCTCGGGGTCGGCGGCTGGCTCGTCGTCGATGACCAGATGACCATCGGCACGCTCCTCGCCTTCACGCTCTATCTCGCGAACTTCTTCGACCCCGTGCAGCAGCTGTCGCAGCTCTACAACACGTTCCTCTCCGCGACTGCGGCACTCGATCGCATCACCGCAGTGCTCGATGAGGAACCTGAGGTGATCGACACGCCGGAGGCGGTCGATCTGCCACCGATCCGCGGCCATGTCCGCTTCGAGCACGTCCGCTTCGGGTACAGCGACCTCCCGGACGTCCTCCACGACTTCGACCTCGAGGTCGCCCCGGGAACCACCGTTGCGCTTGTCGGGCATACAGGGGCCGGCAAGTCCACGATCGCGAAGCTGCTTGCCCGTTTCTACGACCCCCGCGCCGGCCGCATCACCATCGACGGAACCGACCTGCACGGGGTGACACAACACTCGCTGCGCCGCCAGCTCGGGATCGTGCCGCAGGAGGGCTTCCTGTTCGGTGGCTCGATCGCCGACAACATCGCCTTCGGGCGGCCGAGCGCTTCCCGCGCCGAGATCGAGGATGCTGCCGCAGCCGTTGGCGCCGACGCCTTCGTCGCACAGCTGCCGGAGGCCTACGACACGCAGATCGGCGAGCGCGGATTCAAGCTCTCCCTGGGCCAACGGCAGCTTGTTGCATTCGCTCGGGCGCTCCTCGCCGATCCGCGGATCCTCATACTCGACGAGGCGACGTCATCCGTCGACATCGGCACGGAGCGGCGCATCGACCGCGGCCTACGCCGGCTCGTCGCCGGGCGCACGGCGTTCATCATCGCGCACCGGCTCTCCACGATCCAACGTGCAGACCTGATCGTCGTGCTCGACCATGGTCGTATCGTCGAGACGGGCACCCACGACGAGCTCATCGCCCTGGCGGGTACGTACACACAGCTGTATGGCGACTGGGCCGCGGACGTCGCGTGACCTCCGCAAGCTTCTAAGCTCACGCTGTGACACCCGAGCATGAGCCGGAAGAGGTCGTCGAGATCCCGGCGACCGATGTCGCCGCCGAGGCGCGTCTGACGCCGTCCGAGGCGGTTGCGCCGATGCAGCTCCGGGTTCCGGCGCGCGGGAACCGCAAGCTGCGCCGCGTGCTCGAGCGCGTCAACGCCGACCCGCAGATCAAAGCGTGGTGGCACGTCTCGAACGTGAACGCGGTTCTGCGGCTCCAGATCAACGACCACTCCTGGGTGCACATCCAGATCGTCTCGAACATCGCGCTTCGCCTGCTGCGCCTCCTCGTGAAGAACGGAGTCGAGCCCTCTCTGCAGCGCGACTACCGGATGACGGCGGACGACTCGGAGGTCGTCGTCATCCTCGCGGCGATGCTCCACGACGTCGGCATGTCCATCCACCGGCGCGACCACGAGGACTGGAGCTTGTTCCTCGCCGAGCCGAAGATGCGGGAACTGCTGGAAGGCGTCTACGACGAGCCCGAGCTCACGGTCATCGTCTCGGAGGCGTTGCAGGCGATCACGAGCCATCGCGCGGACGGTGAGCCGCTCTCGCTCGAAGCCGGCGTGCTGAGAGTCGCGGACGCGCTCGACATGGCGAAGGGCCGCTCGCGGATCCCGTTCGAGCGTGGCTCGGTCTCGATCCACTCCCTGTCCGCGGCGGCCGTCGACGAGGTGCGCATCACGGACGGAGAGACTCGCCCCGTCATGGTGGAGATCGTCATGAACAACTCGTCGGGCATCTACCAGGTGGACGGCCTGCTCAAGGCGAAGCTCCGCGGCTCGGGGCTGGAGCCCTACGTCGAGGTCGTCGCGCGCATCGACACCGACGCCGAGAAACGACTCGTCCCGGTCTACCGCCTCGAGATCGGCGAGCCAAAGAGTCGCTAAGCCCGCCCGGTACACTGCGACGGCCGTTGCGGGGTCGTCTAACGGCAGGACGCCCGGCTCTGGACCGGGAAGTTGGGGTTCGAATCCCTGCCCCGCAGCCTCGCAGCCGTTGTCACGGGCGGTTACGCTCGTAACATTCTTTCTTAGCTCTTTGTAAGGAAAACCCCGTCCACTCGTGGCGAGTTGTGTACGGTGCTCCGATCGAGAGACACGAGCGATCCCCCTGAGGGTTCGCGCGCGGCGGGTTTACGTTTCAGCCGGCCTTGTGCAGATCCAAGCGGGTCGCGCCCCTGTCCCCGTCCAGGAGGTAACCGTTTGAGAGTCCTACTCGTTGGCCTGTTCGCGTTCTGTCTCGTGACCCAGGCCTCTGCGGCAACGATGAAGGTTCAGACTCCACCCGCTCCACACGTCAAGGCGAAGGTCGAGCACGCGGTCACGCCGGAGCAGCGTCTCGACCAGAAGCTCGTCGCGCTTCGGAAGTACCGCGGAACGGTTCGCTTCTTCGAGAACCGGCGGCCACTCCTCGTCGCCAGCGAGCAGCGTGTCTCGGAGCGCTCCTCGCTCGCATACGCGCGGACACGGGTGCGCCAGCTGACGAAGACCGTCCAACGGTTGCGCGCGACGATTCGAGCGCGGACGCAGAAGCGACTCGCCTCGCTTCCGCCGAAGGAGGCGATCTGCAGCGTCTTCGGCTCGTACTGTCAGGAGGCGCTCGCCGTCGCCTGGTGCGAGTCGCGTCACAGCACGAGCGCACAGAACGGTCAGTACCTCGGTCTCTTCCAGATGGGATCCTACGAGCGTCGTCTCTTCGGCCACGGGTCGACGCCGCGCGCGCAGGCGGTTGCGGCGCACCGGTACTTCGTCCGCTCGGGTCGAGACTGGAGCCCTTGGGCCTGCAGATGGGCGGCGAGTTGATGATCGCGTTTCGCGCAAACTGCGGCTCGATGGCTCGAAGGTGGGTATCGCCGCGCCGATCGATCTGGTAGGTGTCCCGGGAACGTGTGGGGACAGCGGAAGCGCGACCGCCTTCGGCCCCTCGATGAGGCAGCCGCATACGCGCGCTGCCACGGCGAGCGCGATGAGAACGTCCGCATCGTCAAGCTCCCTCCGCGGCGCGGGCGCTACGAGACCGTGCTCTCGAGCGGAGAGTCGATCCGACGCGACTTCGAGTCGAAGCTCGATACGCGGGAGCCTGAAGCCGTCTAACGCTTGACGAGGATCTCGTCAAGCGGCTTGCGCTCGAGATCCGGCACCACGCAGCCGTCGGCGGGATACCCGACCGGAACCAGGACGAACGGGCGCTCGTTCTCGGGCCGCCCGAGGATCTCTCGGAGAAAGCCCATCGGGCTCGGCGTGTGCGTCAGCGTCGCCAACCCTGCCTCGTGAAGGCTCGTGAGCATGAGCCCGACGGCGATCCCTACCGACTCCTTGACGTAGTAATGCTTGACCTTCGTGCCGTCGGGCGCGAGGCCGTACGCTTGCTCGAAGACGACGATCACGTACGGCGCATCCTCGATGTGCGCCTTGCGCCAGTCCGTTCCGAGCGGAAGAAGCGCCTCGAGCCACGCGTCAGGCATCCGGCCCTCGTAGCTGCGCCGCTCCTCCTCCTCGGCCGCTTCGCGAATCCGACGCTTCACGTCGGCATCGGAGACGACCACGAAGGTCCACGGCTGTTGGTGCGCACCCGACGGCGCCGTCCCGGCGGTAGCGATTGCGTTCAGGACCAGCTCGGGCACCGGATCGCGGGAGAAGTGCCTGACCGTCCGCCGTGCGCGCATGCGGGCGAGGAACGCCCGCGACCGCTCGAGCTGCTCCTCGTCGGTCATACGCTCGAACGCGAGCGGGACGAACGTGGGCTCCGGCACGGCCGTAGCTTACGGCCGGCGTTTCGGTACCCTTCCCGGCCGCCACGGCCCATTCGTCTAGTGGCCTAGGACACCGCCCTCTCACGGCGGCGGCACGGGTTCGAATCCCGTATGGGCCTTAGGCCGGTACACACTGCGGAACCTGCAAAGCCCCGTTACGGCGGGGTTTTGCGCATGGTTGAGCCATAAACAGCCGATTCGTCGCGCCTGCTCAAACGGCCCATATCGCACGCGAAGTACGAGCCGTGCTACCTGGGTGCTACCTCAGCGCGGCCCCCCACGAGCCCCCCTTACACGGAGATACTCACATGAGCCGGAAGGCCTTGTATCCGTTGCTACCACGTGGGAGACTGGAAGTGGTCAAACGGTTCAAAGGGGAGGTTCTCATGCGGAGAGTTGGTCTGCTTTTTGCAGCGGTACTCGCGGCCGCGGTCCTTGCGTATCCCGCGAGCGGCGAGCGCGGCTCGTGGAACAACTGGCATGTTCATGACGGAGGGTCTGGCACGGATGCGAACGGTCTGAGACACGCCGGCCTCGCGTTCTTCCCGCAGATCTTCGGCTCGAGCTATGAAACGACGCCGGAACTGTGGGCGTACTGCACCGACGCGACAGACAAGGCGCTCGTCGGTGGAGACGGTGGCGCAAAACAGGCGGCGGGCCAGTGCCGGAACGAGTCCTCGATCATCCACCTGCAGGTCATCGCTAGCGATGCACAGGCACCAGGCGGGAAATGGACTGCGCTGACGCCAAGTGACGGCTTCACGGTCTACTACTTCCTAACGCCACGCTGACACCCCAAGCGGTGAGAGGAGGCAGGCGTCGTCCTCGGGCGCCGCCTCCTCTCCGCTGAATCCTGACCACTGGGGCATCAGGCCGCTCGCACGGTGCATACCCCGGTGATACCTCGGACGAGAAAACAGTGCCGATTTGCAGAAAAGTTCGAATGCGCCGGCCCCTACCCCGGCGGGCGGCAAGCACATGGGCCTCGGGCAGATCCGAGGCCCCTGCCCGACCTATCGCCTGCGCGACCCCGGCGTGACCTCGCGCCGCTCGAGCTCGGCCAGC
>JBGSXQ010000301.1:0-6561 GCA_041751315.1 Gaiellaceae bacterium
GACGCTGAGCGCCTGCTGCGGCGCCTGCAGCATGAGTTGCGTCGCGCGGTCGAGCGGTTCGCGGTCGAGTGCTCCCCCCTGCTGCCGCCACGGTCGAACCGAGTTCAGCCCGGCGATCACGAGGTGCTCCGTCGCGTGCACCGGCTCCGTGTCTCCGAACACGGCCTCCCACTCGGCGAACGGTCGCGTGAAGCGGGCCGGCAGCGCGTACGGGATGTCGTGGTTCCCTGGCACGGCGATGAAGGGAAAACCGAGCTCGCTGAGGAGCCGGGCCGCCGTCTCGAGCTCACGACGTCGCCCGCGATGCGCCATGTCTCCGGTCGCGACGATCACCTCCGGCTCGAGGTCGGCGACGAGCTGCTTGAGCGCCTCGAGCGGCTCCCACGCATCCTCGTGCCCCATGTGGAGGTCAGAGAGGTGGAGCAGGCGTGAGGGCACGGCCGGGGCAGGCTATACACTCGAAGTGTGGCGGACGAGTCGCCGGAGCTCTTCGACGACATCTATCTCGGCCTGCGAGCGGGCGGCGCCGTGCGCAAGCAGCGGCGCGGCGAGCCTCTGTCGGTCGAAGAGGCCGAGGCGATCGGTCGCTGGCAACGGCTCTCGCTCTGGCGACGGACGATCGCGATCGGCGCGTTCGCGGTCGGCACGTTCGGTTTGGGATTCACCATCGGCGGCCTCGTCTTCGGCCGCTGGCGCAAGGCCTGATCTACCGCCGACGTTCGGGCTCGCAGCACAACGGGTATGCGGTATCCGTGTCTTCCGCTGGCGGAGCCGCCCCCGACGTCGCGTCGACGACCGAGCGCGTCGGACGATCGCGTTGGCTGGGCCGTATCGGCCGCGTCGGGCTTGCCGCGAAGGGCATCTCGTACGCGCTGGTCGCGGTCATGGCGACTCTGCTGGCCGTCGGCGTCGGTGCGCGGGCGACCGACCGGGAGGGTGCGCTCGAGGTCGTCGCGAGAGAGAGCTACGGCCGGCTCCTGATCCTCGGCCTCGCCCTCGGCTTCGCCGCCTACGCGGTGTGGCGGCTTGCGCAGGCTGTCTTCGACCGCGCCGACGAGGGGACGGACGGAAAGGGGATCGCCAAGCGCGTCGGATACCTCGCCCGCGCTGTGCTGTACGGGGGGCTTGCAGTCACCGCGCTGACGCTGCTCGACGGCACGGGCAGCGATTCGTCAGAGACTCAGGAGACCCGCCGGACGACCGCCGAGGCTCTGAGCTGGCCCGGCGGGCAGTGGCTCGTCGGTGCGGTCGGCGTCGGCTTGCTGGCAGCCGCGGGGTTCAACGGCTATCGGGCTCTGACGCAGAAGTTCGAGCAGAAGTGGTACGTCGACGATCTCTCCGAGCAGACGCAGCGCTTCGTCGCGGGCATGAGTTCGATCGGGCTGCTTGCCCGGTTCGTGGTCTTCGGATTGATCGGGCTCTTCGTCGTGAAGGCCGCGTATCAGTACGACGCGAAGGAGGCGATCGGCCTCGACGGGGCCCTTCGCAAGGTGGCCGACGGCGCGTACGGCGGCGTGCTGCTCGGCGGGATCGCAGCCGGTCTGTTCTGCTACGCGTTGTTCTGCCTGGTCGAAGCCCGGTACCGGCGCGTCTGAGCCGTGCGCGGAACACTCTTCGTGAACCTGCGTTCGGGATCTGCCTCGACGGTCGGGGAGACGCTCGTCGACGCGGCGCGCGATCGAGGAATCACCGTGCGCGTGCTCGGTGAGAACGACGATCTCGCCGCCCTCGCTCTTGAGGCAGACACCGACGTCCTCGGCATGGCAGGTGGCGACGGGTCGCTCGGAGTCGTGGCGGCCGTCGCCATCGACCGCGACCTGCCCTTCGTGTGCATCCCGATGGGAACGCGCAACCACTTCGCGTCCGATGCGCGCTTACCCGTCGACGATCCGCTCGAGGCGTTGGCTGCGTTCGACGACGGTGTCGAGATCCGGGTCGATGTGGGCCGCGCGGACGGGCGGCTCTTCCTGAACAACGTTTCGCTCGGCGTGTACGCCCGACTGGTGCACCGCCGCGAGCGCCGCCGTCGGCGAGGTGATGCGTTGGCACGCATGCGAGCGCTCGTCGCGTCTCTCCCCGACCGCAGCTGGTCGCAGCGCTTCCGCATCGACGGCGAGTACATCCGCGCGAGCATCGTCCTGGTGGCCAACAACGAGTACGACGTCGACCTCTCGTCTCTCGGTTCGCGCTCTGGCCTCGACAACGGCGTGCTCGCCCTCTACGCGGCGCGGGGCCTCCGCCGGCTTGGCTGGACCGAGCGCACGGCGACCAGCATCGTGGTCGAGACGCGCAGGCCGATGATGCATGCGGCCGTGGACGGGGAGCCCACACGCTTCGCCTCGCCGCTTCGCCTACAGATCGAGCCTGGCGCCCTGCGGCTGCTCGTCCCGGAGTTGACCGCGGCCGAACAGCGCGAGGACGAGGGCGCTCAGAATGGCGATGCCGGCGGCGATTCCAGCAAGAACGTCGAGCAGGTAGTGCGCCCCGAGCAGCACTCGGCTCGCGGCCACGACTAGTACGAGACCGACGGCGGCCGCAACGAGCAACCGACGATCGCGTCTCGCCGGCAGACGCGTCGCGAGCGCGAGGGCAAGCGCGCCGAACGTCGCGGTCGCGGCGAGGGCATGGCCGCTCGGGAATGCGAAGGTGGTCAACCGGACGATCGGCTCGTCGAGCTCGGGGCGCGCACGCTGAATCGAGAGCTTCAGCGCCTGTGTGAGCAGCACCGCGCTGACGAATGCGCTGACCACGAACGCCGCCAGCGTCCGTTGCTGCCTGCGAGCGAGCAGCAGCGCAGCGAGAAACGCAAGCGGCCCGAGGACGATTGCGCTGCCGGCGTACGTGATCACCTGCATCGCTTCGACGAGCCCGGTCGGGGCGGTGCGCTCTACCCAGCCGACGATCCTGGCGTCGAGACGATCGACGCCCTCGAGCCTGAGCATCACCGCCGCGATGACGACGAAGGCAGCCCCGGAAAGAGCCAGCGCCGGAGCCGAAAGCCGTATCCACGTGTCGGTGTGCGTCCGCATCTCCAGCGAGTGGTTCCCGCATGTGGCGAGTTCGACTCGGGCGTGCTGCGCCAGTCTTCGCAATGGGACCCAGCGATGGGGAATCGAACGTCTGTTCGGCTGGCTAGACTGACGCGAGCATGAGCGCCGCAGAGCTGATCGTCCACGGGGCACGCGAGCACAACCTCAAGAACGTCACCGTCCGCATCCCGCGAAACGCGCTCGTGTGTGTCACCGGGCTCTCCGGTTCCGGCAAGTCGTCACTCGCGTTCGACACGATCTACGCGGAGGGGCAGCGGCGCTACGTCGAGTCGCTGTCGGCGTACGCGCGGCAGTTCCTGCAGATGATGGAGAAGCCCGACGTCGACTCGATCGACGGGCTCTCGCCGGCGATCTCGATCGACCAGAAGACGACCTCGCGCAACCCGCGCTCGACGGTCGGGACCGTGACGGAGATCTACGACTACCTGCGGCTCCTGTACGCGCGCATCGGCCGACCGCACTGCCCGATCTGCGGTCGCCCGATCGCCGGCCAGTCGCTCGACCAGATCGTCGAGCAGGTGCTTCGCCTCGACGAGGGCACGAGGTTCACGGTGAACGCGCCCGTGGTGCGCGACCGCAAGGGCGAGTTCCGCGACATCCTGGAGGAGCTGCGTCGCGACGGCTTCACGCGTGTGAAGGTCGACGGCGAGCAGCGGCTGCTCGAGGACGAGATCGTCCTCGACAAGAAGTTCAAGCACACTATCGAGGTCGTCGTCGATCGGCTCGTCATGAAGACCGACCTGCGGCAGCGGCTCACGCAATCGGTCGAGACCGCGACGTCGCTCGCGGAGGGGCTCGTCGTCGTCGACGTGCTCGAAGGTCAGTCGATGACGTTCTCGGAGAACTTCGCCTGCCCTGAGCACGGGGTCTCGTTGCCCGAGCTCGAGCCGCGGATCTTCTCGTTCAACTCGCCGCACGGCGCGTGTCCGAGATGCACCGGGTTGGGTGCGCAGCTCGAGATCGACCCCGATCTTCTCGTCCCGGACACATCCCTCTCGATCGAGGAGGGCGCGCTCGTCCCGTGGACGATCGGCAGCCAGAGCTTCTACGACTCGGTGATCGAGGCGATCGCGGAACGCTACGAGATCCCGCTCGACGTTCCCTGGCGCGACCTCGCGGCCGAGCAGCAGGATCGCTTCCTCCAGGGAACCGGCGGCGAGAAGATCTTCGTGACCTACCGCAACCGGATGGGACGCAGGCGCCAGTACACGATGGCGTTCGAGGGGCTCCTCACGAACCTGCAGCGGCGCTATCGCGAGACCGACTCCTCGCATGCGCGCGACCGGATCGAGGAGTACATGAGCTTCCGACCGTGCCCCGAGTGCGGCGGCGCGCGGCTCAAGCCCGAGGTGCTCGCCGTCACGATCGGCGAGCTGTCGATCCACGGGTTCACGAGGATGTCGGTCGCGCGCGCGCTCCGGTTCGTCGACGAGCTCGAGCTGACGAAGACGGAGGAGCTCATCGGCCGGAGGATCCTCAAGGAGGTGCGCGAGCGGCTGATGTTCCTCGAGAACGTCGGCGTCGGATATCTCCAACTCGACCGAGCAGCGAAGACGCTCTCGGGCGGCGAGGCCCAGCGCCTGCGGCTCGCGACGCAGATCGGCTCGCAGCTCGTCGGCGTCCTGTACATCCTCGACGAGCCGTCGATCGGCCTCCATCAGCGCGACAATGGACGGCTCATCCACACGCTCGAGCGCCTCCGCGACGTGGGCAACACCGTGCTCGTCGTCGAGCACGACGAGCAGATGATGCGCTCCGCGGACTGGGTCGTCGACCTCGGGCCGGGTGCGGGCGAGCACGGAGGCGAGATCGTGGCCGAAGGCGTCGCCGCGACGATCGCGGAGACCCCGGGTTCGGTCACGGGGGCGTTTCTCAGCGGGCAGCGCCGGATTCTCGTGCCTCCGCGGCGCGAGGACGACGACCGGGGCTGGTTCTCGGTTCGCGGCGCGACGATGCACAACCTGAAGGGCATCGACGTCGACTTCCCGGTCGGGCGGTTCATCGCCGTCACCGGCGTCTCCGGCTCGGGCAAGTCGACCCTGGTGAACGAGATCCTCTACAAGGCGCTCGCGAACCGACTCAACAAGATGCGCACGAAACCCGGCGATCACGCTTCAGTGGACGGGATCGACTGCTTCGACAAGGTCATCGACATCGACCAGTCGCCCATCGGCCGTACGCCGCGGTCGAACCCCGCGACCTACACCGACCTCTTCACGCACGTTCGCGAGCTCTACTCGCTCACGCCCGAGGCCAAGATCCGCGGCTACAAGCCCGGGCGGTTCTCGTTCAATGTGCGCGGCGGCCGCTGCGAGGCGTGCAAGGGCGACGGGACGATCAAGATCGAGATGCACTTCCTCCCCGACGTCTACGTCCCCTGCGAGACCTGCCACGGGCGCCGGTACAACAAGGAGACGCTCGAGGTGCGCTTCAAGGGGAAGTCGATCTCGGACGTGCTCGAGATGTCGGTCGAGGAGGCGCTCGACTTCTTCGCGAAGATCCCGAAGATCCGCCGGCGCCTGCAGACGCTGCACGACGTCGGGCTCGACTACGTCTCACTCGGCCAGCCGGCGACGACCCTCTCGGGAGGGGAGGCTCAGCGTGTGAAGCTCGCCGCGGAGCTCTCGAAGGTCGCGACCGGCAAGACGCTCTACATCCTCGACGAGCCGACGACCGGCCTCCACTTCGCCGACATCGAGAAGCTCCTCGAGGTGCTGCAGCGGCTCGTCGACTCGGGCAACACGGTGCTCGTGATCGAGCACAACCTGGACGTCATCAAGCAGGCCGACTGGATCGTCGACCTCGGGCCCGAGGGCGGCGACGAAGGCGGCGAGGTGATCGCGACGGGAACGCCGGAGGACGTCGCCGAGATCGAGGAGTCGGCGACGGGGCAGTACCTACGAGGTGTGCTTGCAGAGCCGGCCGCCGCGGCCGCGTAAGGCGCGTCCGCAAGCTGGAAAGCAAATGCGCACGACTCGGGCCGGGCCGACGCTCTGGCTCGGCAACCGCCTCATGCGGTGACGGCAGACCTCGGGACGACCCTCGTCACGCGCTCGAGCCAGGGAGCCGCCTGCAAGCCCTCGAACGTCTCCTGTGCCTCCTCGAGGAGCTGGAGGGCGTCCTCGGTGCGTCCGAGCGTCACCAGCGACTCGGCGTGCTCGAGCTGCGTGACGGCGAGCCAGAAGACGATCCCGAGCTCGCGGAACCTCCTGGCCGCTGCCTCGGAGTGCTCGAGCGCGACGTCGCTGGAGTCGGCGCGCCGGGCCTGGAACCGAAGCGCGTGCGCGTCCAGGTACGGCGACCGCAGGCCGGGAGGGACGGCGACGATCGACGCGATCAGCTCGTCCGCCCGGTTCGTGTCTCCGAGTGCCAGCGCGGCCTCGATCGCCTCGACGAGCCCCTGCTTGACCGCCTGGTGGGACGCTGCTCGAAACAGCCCGGAGGCCTCGACCCCGGCCGAGATCGCGTCTTCGAGCCGGCTCGCCGCGCGGGCGACGGCCGCCGAGGCGGA
>JBGSXQ010000302.1:0-9454 GCA_041751315.1 Gaiellaceae bacterium
CGTGCGGAACTCGAGGAGGCGAGCGGCGTCGGCCGGGTCACCGCAGACCGCAACTCCGACGAGCGCGTCGTCGTGGCCGGCAAGGTACTTCGTCGCCGAGTGCAGGGCGATGTCGCATCCTTTCTCCAGCGGGCGCACGACGAGCGGCGTCGCCGCCGTCGAGTCGCACACCACGCGGGCGGGGTGCGCTGCGGCCGCCTCGAAGTCCGGCATCGTCAGGAAGGGATTCGAAGGCGCCTCGAGCCAGACGAGGTCGACACCCGTGGGAGGGGTGCCGGTTTGGTCGAACTCGACTGTCGCGAGGCCCCACCGCGCGAGCTCGTCCATCACGACGCCGGTCCCGTAGTAGCAGCCCTCCGCGATCGCGATCGTCTGACCGGGGGACATGAGCCCGAGCAGGATCGACGTGGTCGCGGCCGATCCGGAGGAGAAGAGAAGCGCGTCGCCACCGTCGAGCTCACCCAGCTGCCGCTCGGCCTCGACCAGCGTCGGGCTCGAGTAGCGCAAGTACGTGAAGGCACCCGGCTCGCCGTCGACGTAAGGCCACGTGGTCGAGCGGTCGATGGGCGTCGTCACCAGACGATCCGGATCGGATCATGGCGAGCCATTCGACGATCAGCCGACACGAGCCTGGCGTCGTGCGCCAGAGCTGTCGCGTAGATGATCCGGTCGGCGGGATCCCCGGGGAACGGTGGCAGAAGCGATCCGGCGACGAGTGCGACGTCCGATGTCACGTCGTACAGCGCGATACCGGGTCGGGCGAGGGCTCGCCGTACCCACGTTCGGATGTCGGGAATCAGTCGGAGCCGGCCGAGTCGCTCGAGGGTCGCGAGCTCCCAGACACAGATCGCGGAGATCGCGACGTCCGCATCGGACTCGATGGCCGCGCGGGCGCTGTCGGAGAGCCTCGGATCTCCGTCCACCCACCACACCCAGGTATGCGTGTCGAGAAACGTCACTCGCCCTCGACGTCCCAGACCTCGCCCGTCGAGAAGAGCAGCTCGTCGTCGTCGACGAGATAGACGACGCTCCCTTCGAGCGATGGCGGCTCCTCGAGCGGCTGGAGCTTTGCCACAGGCTTGCCGCGCTTGGTGACGATGATGGTCTCGCCCGTCTCCGCGACCTCGTCGAGCAGTTTGAGGCACTGCGCCTTGAAGCGGGCGGCGGGTATCGAGCGCATGCGCTGACGATAGCACCGTAGTGGTCACATTCAAGTGGTCACATTAGACATGACCGGCACAGACAGTAGGCTCAGCCAGGCGATGGCCGAGGCGCACGACACGACGGAGGCGAAGCTCCGCTGGCTCGAGGAGCTGAGCGAGCGGGCGTTCCATCCGGCGAGTGAGAAGCACGTCGCGAGGCAGCGCGAACGCGGAAAGCTGCTGGCCCGCGAGCGGATCGAGAAGCTTGTGGATCCAGGCTCCTTCGTCGAGCTCGATCGCTTCGTCCGCCATCGCGAGGTCGAGTTCGACATGCGCGAGAACCGGCCCTGGGGGGATGCGGTCGTCACCGGCTACGGGACGATCTTCGGCCGCAAGGTCTTCGTCTTCTCGCAGGACTTCACGGTGTTCGGCGGCTCGCTATCCGAGGTGTTCGCGGAGAAGGTCTGCAAGGTGATGGACCTGGCGGTGCGCTACGGCTGTCCCGTCATCGGGATCAACGACTCTGGCGGCGCGCGGATCCAGGAGGGCGTCGTCTCGCTCGCCGGCTACGCGGAGATCTTCTGGCGCAACGTCCAGGCGTCGGGCGTCGTCCCGCAGATCTCGCTCGTGATGGGCCCGTGCGCGGGCGGCGCCGTCTACTCGCCGGCGATCACCGACTTCGTGCTGATGGTGGAGGAGACGTCGTACATGTTCATCACGGGCCCTGACGTCGTGAAGACCGTGACAGGAGAGGACGTGTCGTTCGAGGAGCTCGGTGGCGCTGCGACGCATGCGACGAAGTCCGGGGTCGCTCATTTCACGACGCCGGATGAGGAGACCTGTCTCGAGGAGGCGCGCTATCTCCTCTCCTTCCTGCCGCAGAACAACGGAGAGTCCCCCGCCTGGGAGCGCCCCTCGGACCCGGTCGACCGCGAGGACGCGGCGCTCGACACCATCGTCCCCGACAGCCCGAACAAGCCGTATGACATGAAGGGCGTCATCGAGCGCGTGGTCGACGACGGCCAGCTGCTCGAGGTGCATGCGCACTGGGCCGAGAACATCGTCTGCGCACTCGCGCGGCTCGGCGGGCATGCGGTCGGGGTCGTGGGCAACCAGCCGGGAGCCCTCGCTGGCGTGCTCGACATCGACGCCTCGGTGAAGGCGGCGCGCTTCGTCCGGACGTGCGACGCCTTCAACATCCCGCTCGTCACGTTCGTCGACGTGCCGGGGTTCCTGCCGGGGACGGCGCAGGAGTGGGGCGGGATCATCCGCCACGGTGCGAAGCTGCTCTACGCGTATGCCGAGGCGACCGTCCCGAAGCTGACCGTGATCACACGCAAGGCTTACGGCGGCGCGTACGACGTCATGTCGTCCAAGCACATCCGCGCCGACTTCAATGTCGCCTGGCCGACCGCCGAGGTCGCGGTGATGGGGCCCGAAGGGGCGGTCAACATCGTGTTCCGGAGCGAGCTTGCCGAGGCGGACGACCCGGATGCACGCCGGCAGGAGCTGATCGCCGACTACAAGGAGCGGTTCGCGAACCCGTACGCGGCGGCGGAACGCGGGTACGTCGACGATGTGATCCGCCCACGACGGACGCGGCCCGTGCTCGTCTCCGCGCTGGAGACGGCTATGTCCAAGCGCGAGCCCGCGCCGAAGCGCAAGCACGGGAACATCCCGCTTTAAGGCATCAGGACTCGGCGAGCCGGACGAGCCTCGCTCGTCGCTCGGAGTCGTCTGCGAGCGCGGGATCGTCGCGATCGAGCAGCGGGAGGGCCTGCGCACGGGCATCGACGGCACGGCCCACGGCTGCGTACTCCTCGGCGAGCTCCTCGTGGAACCAGCCGTCCGGAGCTCCGTTCCGCCTCGCCCAGTCGACTGCGCGCTCGAGGTGCGGTATCGCCTCGGATCCGCGACCGAGTGCGCGCAGGGTCTTGCCGACGGCATAGCGGGCGATCCGATCGGCGCATGCTGCTCCAACTGGCTCTCTCGAGCAGCGAGCGCGCGCTCGAACGCGTCGAGTGCAGGCTCGAACCGCCCTGCTTCGTAGTACTCCCGGCCGAGGTTGTTGAGCAGCGGCCCGAGCCAGTAGGACGCCGCGTCATGCGACTCGGCGAGCTCGATGCCGCGGGTCGTCCACGTGACGAGCTGCGCACGATCGGACGCTGTGAGCGCCACCATGTGGGCGGCGTCTGCCGCGATGAAGTACGTCCCTGCCTCGAGCGCGAGTGCGTATGCGGACTCGAAGAGCGGGCGCGCGGACTCGCGGTCTCCGCTCGAGCGCCGGAGCCGGCCCCGCTCGAGGTCGTTACGCGACCTGACGACGGCGCTCGTGGATCCGAGGCCCTCCGCCTCTTCGACGAGCCTTTCGCCCTCGTCGAATCTGCCGCGGAGCCCCTCGATGCGAGCGAGCTGTGTCAGCACCTCGGCACGGCCGTCGTCGGAGCGTTCGGAGTCGAGCTGCGCACGGAGACGCTGCTCGGTGACGTCGAGATCGTCGAAGTCCCAGAGTGGCCGAAGGCGATCGTCCACGCGCGGCGCTTGCTGCTACGCGTTTTCGCCGCGCAGCACGCGCGGTGCGACCCGTGCGTAGTCGAGCCCCGAGACCCAGGTCGCGATGAGGGCTGCGAGCAACGCCCACCAGGCGACGTCGTCGCTCCACGCGCCCGCGGCGGCGAGCCCTGCAATCGTGGCAGCTACCGCCTGGGCCCATGTCTTCGCCCGTCCGAGATCGCGCGCGCCGAGCACGACACCTCGCTCGACTGCCGCAAGGCGGAGCCCCGACACGAGAATCTCGCGAACGACGATGAGGGCGATCATCCAGGCGGGGGCGACACCCTGCCCGATGAGCATCACGAGGGCCGCGAGGACGAGCACCTTGTCTGCGACGGGGTCGAGCAGCTTCCCGAGTGCGGAGCTCGTGCCACGGCGCCGTGCGAGCCAGCCGTCGATCTGATCCGTCGCCATCGCGACGACGAACACGGCCGTCGCCCAGTACGCGTGGTTGGGGAAGTCCCAGGCGAACAGGAGCACCACGATCGGGACTGCGGCGATGCGGGCGACCGTGAGCTGATCCGGGAGGCTCACCGTCCGGGAGAATACGCGTCCGATGCCTGACTTCACGAAGGTCCTCGTTGCCAACCGCGGCGAGATCGCAGTGCGCGTGCTGCGCGCGCTCCGCGAGCTGGGGATCGGCACCGTCGCCGTGTACTCGGCAGCAGACCGCGGCGCGCTCCACGTCGCAATGGCGGACGAGGCGTACCTGCTCGGCCCAGGGCCGGCGAGCGCGTCGTATCTCCGAGCAGACCGCATCGTCGAGGTGGCCCGGCGGGCCGGTGCGCAGGCGATCCACCCGGGGTACGGATTCCTCGCCGAGAACGCGTCGTTCGCGCGTGCAGTCGAAGATGCCGGCATCGTCTGGATCGGACCGCCGCCGGATGCAATCGAGGCCATGGGCTCGAAGATCGCGGCGCGCGAGCGGATGCGTGCGGCCGGCGTGCCCGTCGTGCCTGGAACGACAGCGCCTGCGACGAGCGTGCAGGACGTGTTCGATGCCGCCCAGGAGGTCGGGTACCCGATCGCCGTCAAGGCTTCGGCGGGCGGCGGTGGGAAGGGGCTGCGGGTCGCGCGCTCGCCGGAGGAGGTGGAGCGTGCGTTCGAGACCGCCCGACGCGAGGGGGAGGCGTACTTCGCAGACGCGACCGTGTACGTCGAGCGCTACCTCGAGGATCCGCGACACGTGGAGGTGCAGATCCTGGCCGATGCGCACGGGAACGTCGTTCACCTCGGCGAGCGCGACTGCACCATCCAGCGGCGTCACCAGAAGCTCGTGGAGGAGACGCCCTCGCCGGCCGTCGACGCCGAGTTGCGCGAGCGCATCGGTGCGCTCGGCATCGAGGCGGCTCGTGCCGTCGGCTACCGCTCGGCCGGGACGATCGAGGGGCTCCTCACAGCGCAGGGCGAGTACTTCTTCCTCGAGATGAACACCCGCGTACAGGTGGAGCACACCGTGACCGAGGCGGTTACAGGCGTCGACATCGTCCGAGAGCAGGTTCTGATCGCGTCGGGCAGGCCGCTGTCCATGTCGCAGGAGGACATCGTGCTGCGCGGGCACGCCATCGAGTGCCGGATCAACGCCGAGGACGTCGCACGCGGGTTCCTGCCCTCCCCCGGGCGGATCGCGGCCTACCGGGAGCCGGCCGGTCTCGGCGTGCGGGTCGACTCGGGCGTCCGTGCCGGTGACGAGATCTCCGACCTCTACGACCCGCTCATCGCGAAGCTCGTCGTGCACGACGTCGATCGCGAGCATGCGCGGCGGCGGATGCTCCGCGCGCTCGAGGAGTTCGTCATCGACGGGCCGGCGAACCTGCTTGCGTTCCACCGAGCGCTGCTCGAGACGCCGTGCTTCGTCGCCGGCGAGACGTGCGTCGGCGTGGTCGAGTCCGAAGAGCTCGCGCGGCGTGCGCAAGCCGTTCAGGAGCAGTCGTCTCAGTGGACGACAGGTGTGTCGATCGAATCGGACGGACGGCTCGGGCCGTCGGCGCAGCACGATCAGCTCGTCGCGGTCGAGATCGACGGCCGTCGACACGAGATCCTGATCGAGGCGCCCGAGCCTCCCTGGGCCGAGCTCGCGCGCCGGCATCGCCAGCGGAGAAAGGGGATCGGAGGCGGTGTGACGGGTGCGGTCACGAGCCCGATGCAGGGGACGGTGCTCTCCGTCGCCGTTTCGGCAGGCGCTGCTGTTCGCGCCGGAGAGCTGCTCTGCGTCATCGAGGCGATGAAGATGGAGAACGAGCTGGTCGCGCACCGCGACGGGGTCGTGACCGACGTGCGCGTGGAGACCGGGCAGCAGGTGGCCCACGGCGACGTCGTGTGCCTCATCGAGGACGAGTGACGCGCGCCTGCCGCGCCCCCGCGCCGGACTACTCCTTCAGCGCGTAGGAGTGATCCGTGATCCAGATGAGCCTCTCCGAGAGCTCTTCCGGTGGCTTGCCGACCGCAACGAGCGTGCCGAAGACCACGCGTACCGAGGCTCCGGCGACGAGGGCGCCGCGAGCCGAGATCTGTCCTCGCCACTCTGCGCCGGGCTCGAGAATCGGCGGCGGCGGCGGCTCGAGCTCGGTTGCAGCCCGGACGGAGGGGAGCGTGTTGGTTCGGTTGCGCTCCTCGAGCTCCTCGGGGTCGCCCGTCTGGAACAGCTGCAGGCCGAAGGTGCCATCGACAGTGGCGTTCGGAGCGATCTCCCAGCCGACCGACGTGCCGTTGTCGATCCCGATGCGCGCAGTCCAGCCCGTGCCGGTCACCTCGAGGCGATCGACCGTGAACACGATCTGCTGTCCAGCTGGCCCGTAGGTCTCACGCCAGTCGAGGGTGACCGCCTGCGGACTTGCGGCGACGCTCGAGGCGACGTCCGGGTCATCGTCGTCGTCACCCAGCCGTTGCGCGTTGGAAGCGAGGACGAACCCGGCGAAGGTCGCGCCGAGTGCGAGGAGGACGATGATCCTGGTGCGGCCCACGCGGCAGCATGCTCGCACACACGCGCGTTCGAGCCGGCGAGGTCGAGGCGGTAGACTCGCGCGCGCTTTGGACCTCCACGAGTATCAGGGCAAGGAGCTCTTCCGCAGGTTCGGCATCCCCGTCTCCGACGGCCTGCTCGCTACGACACCTTCCGAGGCATGTGCTGCCGCAGAGCAGATCGGCGGGCCGGTCGTCGTCAAGGCGCAGGTCCTCATCGGCGGCCGCGGGAAAGCGGGTGGCATCAAGGTCGCGGCCGATCCCACCGAGGCCGAGGCGTACGCCGGCGAGATCCTCGGGATGGACATCCGCGGGCATACGGTCGCGAAGGTGTGGATCGAGCGCGCTTCGGAGATCGCGCGCGAGTACTACCTCTCGCTCACCTTCGACCGAAGCGCGAAGAAGCCGCTCTTCATGTTCACGACACAGGGCGGCATGGACATCGAGGAGGTCGCAGCTACGAGCCCCGATGCGCTCGTCAGATTGCACGTCGAGCCGCTCGAAGGCTGCCATCCCTGGCATGGCCGTCGTCTCGTGCACGCGGGTGGCGTCGAGGATGCGGGCGAACAGAAGCAGATCGCCGCGATCGTCACGAAGCTGTACGACGCGTTCGTCGGGTCAGACGCGATGCTTTGCGAGATCAACCCGCTCATCGTCACGCCCGACGGCGAGGTGCTGGCGCTCGACTCGAAGTTCACCGTCGACGACAACGCGTTGTACCGCCATCCCGACATCGCAGAGATGCGCGACGTCGCGGGCGCCGATCCCCTCGAAGCGCTCGCGCGCGAGAAAGGCGTGACCTATGTGAAGCTCGACGGCGAAGTAGGCGTGCTCGGTAACGGCGCTGGATTGACGATGTCGACGGTCGACGTCGTGACCTTTGTCGGAGGTCGTCCTGCGAACTTCTGCGATCTCGGAGGTGGGGGTGACGCGCAGGGCGTCGTCGACGCGCTCGAGGTGATCAGGCGCGACGCACAGGTGCGCGCGATCTTCTTCAACATCTTCGGCGGGATCACGCGGTGCGACGAGGTGGCTCGGGGGCTCCTCCAGGCCGTGGAGCAGATGGGACTGGAGCTGCCGATCGTCGTCCGCCTCGACGGCACGAACGCCGAGGAGGGTCGGCGAATCCTCGGCGAGGCGTCGCTCGAGAACGTGCACACCGAGGCGACGATGCTGGACGGCGCTCGCCGGGCGGTGGAGCTCGCAGTCTGATGGCGATTCTCGTCGACACCGAGACGCGGCTCGTGGTGCAGGGCTTGACGGGCTCCGAGGGTCGCTTCCATGGTCTTCGGAATCGCTCGCACGGGACGAGTGTCGTGGCCGGCGTGACACCCGGTAAGGGAGGGCAGGACGTCGAAGGCATTCCCGTCTTCGACACCGTCGCCGACGCGGTCTCAGAGGCAGGAGCGAACACGGCGATGGTGTTCGTTCCGGCGCCGTTCGCCGCCGATGCGATGTTCGAGTCGATCGGTGCCGGCATCGGTGTCGTGATCTGCATCACCGAGGGCGTTCCCGCGCACGAGATGCTCCGCGTCCACGCGTTCATCCAGGGACGAGAGGTGCGCCTCATCGGCCCGAACTGCCCGGGTGCCCTGTCGCCGGGGAAGGCGAACGTCGGGATCATTCCCGCGGAGATCTTCCGCGAGGGCTCGGTCGGGCTCGTATCCCGTTCCGGGACGTTGACGTACCAGATCGGTCACGAGCTGACGCAGCTGGGGCTCGGAAACTCCACGATCGTCGGCATCGGCGGCGACCCCATCGTCGGCTCGTCCTTCATCGACATGCTTGCGCTGTTCGAGGCCGACCCGCAGACCGAGCAGGTGGTAATGGTCGGCGAGATCGGGGGGGACGAGGAGGAGAAGGCCGCCACTTTCATCCAGGAGGAGATGAAGAAGCCGGTCGTCGCGTACATCGCCGGCTTCACGGCGCCGCCCGGCAAGACGATGGGTCACGCGGGCGCGATCATCTCGGGCTCCGCGGGGACGGCGCAGGCGAAGGCCGACGCGCTGGAGGCACGGGGTATCCGCGTCGGCACGACGCCGACCGAGACCGCCGGGCTCGTCGCAGAGATCGCACGCGCCTGAACCGGCACTCGCTCGTTCGGTCGAACATACGCGCCGCCGAGTGACGCTCGCGAGCTCGGTGAGCGACGGCGCCGCCTGGGCGGCCAGCCAGCCGAGTCTCGTGCCAGTGGAGTGCGTGAGCGGTCGCTGAGATGCGGATCGTCCAGATGCTCGCGCAGAATCGACACGAAGTCGTCAACCATCCGTTGCGGTTTGCTCGCTACGCTGACCGCAGGGATCTCGGGGATCCCCTGGGGGCAGTTGGGGGTTGGGTCGGGTCGGTGCAGTGGGTGCTCGCGGCTTCAGATCGACCATCGCGTGGGGCCGCTCCAGGTCGAGGTCAGCCGTGGTGGATACAGTCGCCGCATGCAGCTCAGGAACCGCGAGCGCGACGCTGCGCCGTTCGTCACGAAGGACGGCTCCGAGATCCGTGAGTATCTCCACACGACGCGGCAGAGCCTCGCCGAGGCGACACTGCGGCCGGGCCAGTCGACGCAGCGTCACTACCACGCGCGCAGCGAGGAGGTCTACCTGGTCGTCGACGGCTCGGGCGAGCTCGAGGTGGACGGTGAGATGTCCGCAGTCGGAGCCGGCGACGCGATCCTCATCCCCCCGGGCGCCTGGCACGAGCTCGCGGCGGGCCCGGACGGTGCCCGCCTCCTGTGCTGCTGCGTCCCGCCGTACGCCGACGACGACACGTACTTCGCGTAGGCTCGATCGCGTGTCCGCGCCGCC
>JBGSXQ010000303.1:0-2101 GCA_041751315.1 Gaiellaceae bacterium
CACCGGCGCGGCGCCCCCGCCACCGGCCAGCGAGCCGGCGACGACGAGAGCGGCTAGGGCTGCGGGCAGTCGACTCACGTCGAGGTATTTTACGCGCCGCGGTGCCCACGGATCGCTATGTGCGCAGCTCGGCGCCGAACCGATCGGCGAGCGCGGCGACGATCCGCCCTCTGGCCGTCGTGGCCTCTTCCTCGGTCAGCGTCCGCTCGGGCGACTGGAAAGCGACGTGGATCGCGACCGACTTCTGCCCGGGGCCGACCTGCTCGCCGCGGTAGATGTCGAAGACGCGCGCCGTACGCACGAGCGCTCCTCCCGCCTCTCGAGCGGCGTCCACGAGCGCGCCGACCTCGACGTCCTCCTCCACGGCAACTGCGATGTCCTGCAGGACGGCCGGATAGGTGATCACGTCCTCGTAGACGGTGCGCTCCGGCACGTCTTCGAAGAGCGTCCCGAGATCCAGCTCGAAGGCTCCCCAGGTGCCCTCGAGCAGGGTCGGATGGAGCTCGCCGAGCCAGCCTGCCTCCGTTTGTGCGGCCTTCCCGGGGTGGAGCATCGCGTTCGAGCCGCGCGTGACGCGAAGCTCGAGTCCGAGCGCGTCGTAGAGCGTCTCCAGCACGCCCTTGACCATCTCGTACCCGCCCCCGACGACGCCGGCGACACGCCAACGCTCGGTCGGCAACTGCCCGCCCGAGGAGAGATACACGCGAGCGATCTCGAAGAGGGCGATGTCGTCGGCGCCGGCGTCGACGCCCGTACGAGCCGCTTCCACGAGGCCCGGCACGATGGTGGTGCGCAGGATCGCCTGATCCGAGCTCATCGGGCTCGGAAGGTGGATCGCTTGCGGGCTCGGGTCGGAAGCGGCGAGGCTCCACGTGTACGCCTCGGAGAGCCCCGCCCCGACCAACGTGTCCTCGACGAGACGGCGCAGGCGCTGCTCCTTCGTCAGCCGCCCCTGGACGTGCCGGCGGAGCGGCATCGTGTGCGGGATCCGGTCGAGCAGCGGGCGCGCGACCTCCTCGATCACGTCCACCTCGCGGGTCACGTCGCGCGCGCGCCAGGTCGGAACGGTGACGTCCCAGTCGTCCGAGACGTCGAAGCCGAGCGCGTCGAGCGTCGCCAGTTGCTCGTCGGCCGGGACCTCGACGCCGATCAGGCGCGCAGCCCGCCCCGGGCGAAACAGCACTACTGGCCTCTCCGGCAACCCGTCGTTGACGTCGACGTGCCCCGTCAGCCGTGCGCCGGTGAGATCGACGAGCATGCGGCTCGCGAGCACCGCGCCCGGCTCGGCGAGATACGGGTCGACGCCCTTCTCCCAGCGATTCGAGCCTGCCGTCCGCAGCGCGAGGCGTTCCGAGGAGCGGAGGATTCCGAGCGGCTCGAAGTTCGCAGCCTCGAGCAGCACCTCCGTCGTCTCGTCGGTGACCTCGCTGTCCGCGCCGCCCATGATCGCGGCGAGCGCGACGGCCCGCTCGCCGTCGGTGATGAGAAGGTCGTCGGGATCCAGCCGGCGCAGCACCGCGTCGAGGGTGCGCAGCTCCTCCCCCGCCCGTGCTCGGCGGACGACGATGCGACCCCCGGCGAGCTTGGTGCGATCGAAGGCGTGAAGCGGGCTGCCCCAGACGTGCATGACGTAGTTCGTGACGTCCACGACGTTCGAGATCGAGCGCATCTCCGCGAGGTAGAGGCGCGAGCGCAGCCACTGCGGCGAGGGGCCGATGGCGACGTCGCGGAACACACGGCCGATGTAGCGCGGGCAGCCCTGGAAGTCGTCCACCACGATGTCGACAGGCTCCTCGTCGACGATCCGCGGATCCTCGGGCGCGGGCGGATGGAGCTCGCCGCCCATGAGAGCCGCGATCTCGCGCGCGAGGCCGACCATCGAGAGCAGGTCGACGCGATTGACGGTCGGCGTCACGTCGAGCACCTGGTCGCGGATCGGCAGGACGTCGACCAGGGGCGTCCCCGGCTCGTGCTGTTCCGGCAGGAGCATGATGCCGGCGTGGTCGTCGCCGAGGCCGACCTCGTCCTCGGCGAGGATCATCCCGCGCGACGCCTGGCCGCGCAGCTCGCGCTCGTCGAGCGGCTGGTCGAAGATCGGCAG
>JBGSXQ010000304.1:0-8185 GCA_041751315.1 Gaiellaceae bacterium
GCGCCGAGCATGAGCGACCTCGCGCAGGCGTGGTGGTGGACGCGGCTCGATCCGGGCTGGCGCCCGAGGACGGCTGACGAGTCGCAGGCGATCCTCGACGGGCTCGGTCTGACGGGCGCGTTCTGGGCGCTGCGCTGAGCCGCCCGGTGTCAGGCACGGTGTCTGGCACCGGGCATGTCTCTTCGGGACGGGTGAGGGGTCAGACCCTACGGGTCTGACCCCTGGGTGTCCCTTCCGGACGAGGCCGATGGCTCAGTAGGCTTCGCCGCCGATGGCGCGCCGCGAGTTCCCCACCGTGCTCGAGCTCGTCGGGCACACGCCGATCGTGCGGCTCGAGCGCCTCGGCCGCGACGTTCCGGGCGAGTTGCTCGCGAAGCTCGAGTACCTGAACCCCGGCGGCTCGGTGAAGGACCGCATCGGGCTCGCGATGGTGGAGGCAGCCGAGAAGGAGGGGCGGCTGCGGCCCGGGGGCACGATCGTGGAGCCGACGAGCGGAAACACGGGAGTGGGGCTCGCGATAGCGGCCGCGCTGCGCGGCTACCGCTGCATCTTCGTCATGCCGGACAAGATGAGCCAGGAGAAGATCTCCATGCTGCGCGCGTACGGCGCCGATGTCGTCATCACGCCGACCGCCGTCGACCCTCACTCGCCGGAGAGCTACTACGCGGTCTCAGACCGACTCGCGGAGGAGATCCCGGGCGGCTTCAAGCCCGACCAGTACTCGAACGCGGCCAATCCCGAGGCGCACTACGAGACGACAGGGCCAGAGCTCTGGGAGCAGACCGACGGTGGGGACGTGGACGCGATCGTCATTTCCGTCGGGACGGGTGGGACGATCACCGGAGTCGGCCGGTACTTCAAGGAGCACGGCTCGCCGGCGTGCATCGTCGGAGTCGATCCGGAAGGCTCGGTGTTCACTGCAGATGCCGAGCACCCCGAGGGGCCGTACCTCGTCGAGGGGATCGGCAAGGAGTGCTGGCCGGACACGCTCGACGCATCGGTGGTCGACGAGTGGGTGCGCGTGTCCGATCGCGACTCGTTCCTCACGGCGCGTCGCCTCGCCCGCGAAGAGGGCCTCCTTGTCGGTGGCTCGACAGGATCGACGGCATGGGCCGGGATCCAGGTGGCGAGGAGGCTCGGCCCGGATGCGCGCGTCCTGATGATGTTCCCGGACTCCGGGCGCTCGTACCTCTCGAAGTTCTACGACGACAACTGGATGATCCAGTACGGCTTCCTCGAGCGGACGACGCCGCCGCCGACGATCGAGGAGGTGCTGCGCTTTCGCCGGGCGGGACACGAGGTTCCGGACCTCGTCACGATCGGCTCGCACGAGAAGGTCGGCGCCGCGATCGACGCGATGCAGCGTTATGGCATCTCACAGCTCCCGGTCGTACGCGGCGAGCCGGTCGACTCGCTTGCGGACGTGGTGGGCTCGCTACAGGAGCGCGAGCTGCTCGAGCGGGTCTTCAGAAGCGCCGACGCGTTGAACGACGACGTCGCGGTCGCGATGCAGCCACCGCTGCCGGCGGTCGACTCGGACGCCTCGGTCGACCAGGTCTACGAGGGGCTTTCGGGTGGGAGCGGCGCGGTCGTCGTCGTCACCGACGGCCGACCGGCCGGGATCCTCACGCGGTCCGATCTGCTGGAGTTCCTCGCGGCACGACGCTCGCAGGTCGAGTCTTCCGCGGGAACTCGGCTCTGATCGCCACGTAAACCGCGCCGATCACGAGCGCGGCGCCGGCGAGCGACCAGGGGCTGGGCCTCTCTCCGAGGAACGCCATGCCGAGCGCGATCGCGACGAGCGGATTGACGTACTGGTGCGTGACGACGAGCGAGATCGGAGCGACCTGCAACAGCCAGGCGTAGGCCGAGAAGCCGACGAGCGATCCGAAGACCACGAGGTACGCCCACGCGAGCACGGAGTCGAGCGCAAAGGTGCCCGCGCCGAGCTGGCCGTACTCGCCGAAGGCAAGCGCACCGACCATGAGGAACGCACCACCGAGCGCCATCTCCCAGACGGTCGCGACGAAGGGGTCGCGCGGCAGCGGCACCTTGCTCGAGAGAAACGAGCCCGTCGACCACGCGATCGTCGAGGCGATCATCACGGCAAGCCCTAGTGCGGTCGAGCCGGTTCCGAGCCCCGGCGCGACCACGAGCAGGAGGCCGAGCACGCCTGCGAGAGTGCTGAGGCGGGTCGCACGCGCCGGGTTCTCTCGCCCGATCAGTCGAAAGACGATGATCTGGAGCGGAACCGTGCCGGCGATCATCGCGGCAACGCTCGAGTCGATCCGCGTCTCCGCGATGTGCACCATCCCGACGCCGAGCCCGAGCAGCAGGCCGCCGACGATCGCGCTCGCGACGACCTCCGCGCGCGTGATCCTCAGCGACGTGCCGCGCCACGCGAGAATGGCTGCGAGGAACATCGCTGCGACCAGGAAGCGCGACCCGGCTGCGAGGAGCGGCGGGATCGTCTCGACCGCCACCTTGATCCCGAAGTACGTCGAGCCCCAGAGGACGTACACCAGCCCAAGGCCGATCCAGACGTGCTTGACCGGAGCGGTCACGAAGAGGGAAACGCGTCGCGGGGCATGTGTGTGAGAACGCTGAGCGTCCCCGTTCCCACTCCGCGAGGACCATGGCACTTGCTGTTCGTGTCGAACGCGGGCGCTAACGGCCCGCGGCGTCTCAGCGACGAATCGTCAGCGGCGTGCCGGGCGGCATCAGCTCCGCAAGGCGGAGGATGTCCGCGTTGCGAAGGCGGATGCATCCGTGCGAGACGCGTCCGGGGAGGATCCCGGGACGGTTGGTCCCGTGGATCCCGACGAAGCCTCCCGCGGGCCAGTCGGTGAGGACAGCCGAGCGGGCGCTCGTCCCGAAGGCGACGGGTCCGTATGTCGGGCTCGCGTACTTCGTGAGCTTGTTGCGGATGTAGTAGCGACCCGTCGGCGTGGGCCAGCGCGACCGTCCGATGCCGACCCGCGCGCTCCAGAGCGCTTGTCCACGGCGGAAGAGGGTCGCTCGGTACTCGGAGAGATCGACGACGAGATGAGTCGTCACCTGGTTGTAGCCGCCGAGCGCCTCGCGCGGAATCCAGCCGATGGTGTTGTTCGGCAGAATGGGCAGGCGCGCCTGGATCCAGAGCTGCCCGTTGCGCTCGACGCGGCGCAGGGTGAGGACGACGTTCGTCGTCCCCTCGGGTGTGCGCGTCTGGAGGCGCGCGACGATACGGCTCGAGGCCGACGGTCGTGCGCGCACGAGGACGGGGCGCAGCACGGCGCTGTAGCGCGAGATGCCGCCCTCGTCCGAGAGTTCGTGCGGCGGGGCGTTCGTGGGAGCGCGGCCGGCGAGCGAGGTCGTTTCGGGTACCGCCTGCGTAGGTACGGCCGGCACTACGAGGCCTTGGCGGCCTGCGCTCGGCTCGTGGCCGTAGGCGAACGCGACGAAGGCGAGGAAGAGCGCTGGAGCGGCGATCATGCCGCCCCAGCGTATTCCCTTCCTCTTGGTCAACCCGTGAAGGCCGGCGACTGCCCCGAGCGGGTCATCGCCGGTGCCGAGGCGATGAAGCGCGTCCCCGCTACTGCCGTGAGGATCTGCTGCATCGTCTTGGGCTGGTCGAATGCCTGTGGTGCCGGCGGAGCCCCGTTCAGGTGGCGGATCCAGGCCGCATGCCTGGCCTCGACCGTGTGGATCGCCAGCGCCGCCTTCAGCACCGCGTCCGTCTCGACGCGCGGCGCCTGGCCGGCATAGGCCATGACACCCGTGTCCTCCAGGACCTGCGCGGTCTTCCGGAACGCGCTGACGCTCTCGGTCGTCCCGCGGAAGTCGAAGGACGGCTTCGCGACGGCGCGCCCGCCGAGCATCGAGCGCAGTGCGGCCACGTGCGTCCGCTCGTGCTGCGCCACGATCTTGCCGAATCGCGCCAGGGCGCCCGAAAGGATGCCCATCTGCACTGCCTCGGTGTAGAACTCCGCCTCGAGGTACTCGAGCGTGAGGGCGAAGTTCGCGATCGCGATGTCGGTCTCGGTCGCCGCCTCGGCGGCGTCGCTCCAGAGCGCGAGCAGCGCCGCGCCCCCGATGAGCCCGCCGCCCAGGAACGCGCTCTTCTTGAGGAAGACGCCGCGCGACGCGGCCGCCTCCTCGTCGATGCCGTTCAGCATCTCTTCGATCGCGCCGTCCCTGTCGACGGCGGCGAGCGTGAGGTTCTCGTTCATCTCGTACTCCTTTCTCGTCGCAGGGATCAGCCGGTAATGAAGCCGGTCTTGCCGACCGCGGATTCGATCTGCCCCTTCGACTTCGCGTCGTCGAATGCCTTCGGGGCAGGGTTCTGCTTGAGGATGTCCCGCACCCAGGCCGCGTGGCGCGCCTCGACGGAGACGATGCTCGCGGCTGGTGCCAGCGTTGCCTTCGTCAGGCGTGGGCCCTGGCCGTTGTACGCCGCCACGCCCGTGTCCTCGAGGACCCGGGCCGTCGCGAGGAACAGATCCTGCTTCTCGGTCGTGCCCTTGAAGTCGAAGGTTGGCTTGGCGATCGCCTTCGCGCCGAGGGCCTTGCGCAGGAACGCGACGTGCGCCCGCTCGTGCCCTCCGACGACCCGCGAGAACTCACGGGCTTCGCCGCGCAGCGCTCCGCCCCGCGAGGCCTGCGTATAGAACTCGGCCTCGAGGTACTCGAGCAGAAGCGCGAAGTTGAGGATCTCGACGTCCTGGTTGGCCGACTGCGCGTTTCCGATGCCCGGCAGACCGCCGATCACGACGCCGCCGAGCGCGATCGAGCCGCCCGCGGCGAACGCCTTCCTGAAGAAGCCCGCACGCGAGGCGGTGTCCTCGAGAGCTTCGCGGCGCGCCAGATCGGCGTCCACGACCTCGAGGGTGAGATGTTCCGGCATGTTCTAGCCTCCTTCGATGAATTCCGAGTAACCCGCGTAACTGACGAGCCTTCCTGCATTCGCGGGTCGGTAAACATCGGTTCGGTGCCGCGGGAAAGGGCCGGCGCTAACCGTCCGGTGCCGGATGCAGCCCGTTCACGAGCAGAGCTGCCTCAGTCCCAGCGGCGAGACAGCCGGAACGCCGCATTGATGAGGCCCACGTGCGAGTACGTCTGCGGGAAGTTGCCGCTCTGCTCCAGCGTGGCAGGAAGGATGTCCTCGGAGTAGAGGCCGAGCCCGTTGTCGAGCGACAGGAGGCGCTCGAAGAGCGCGCGCGCCTCATCCGTGCGGCCGATGAGGGCGAGCGCCTCCACGAGCCAGAACGTGCAGACCGTGAACGCAGCCTCCATGTGCCCGAAGTCGTCCTGCACCGAGTAGCGCCGCAGGAGGCCACCGTCGACCGACAGGGCGTCCCGGATCGCAGAGACATGGCGCGAGGCGCGCTCCACGTCATCCCCGAAGAACCCCAGGTGGACGGCGAGCAAGAGAGCGGCGTCGAGCTGCGGCTCGCCGGCGACCTGCGTCAGCGCGCCGACCTCCTCGTTCCAGCACTGTGTCTCCAACAGCTCGCGTGCCCGCGTCTCCACGGAGCGCGCGCGCGCCGCCAGCTCGGGCGCCTCGAGGGCGTCTCCCACTTCGGCCGCACGTTGTGCGCCCGCCCAGTGCATGAGCACCGAGAACGAGTGCAGCCGAGTCCTGCCGCGGAACTCCCACAGCCCTGCGTCGGGCTCCTCGAGCCGGGCGTCCATCTGGTCGACGAGGCCCTGGATCATGTCCACGGCCGTGTGCCTGGGTACCTCGCCGACGAAGCGCGCGTCGAGGAAGAGCCGGCTCACCGCGAGCACCATCTCGCCGTAGACGTCGTTCTGCACGTGCTCGAACGCCTGGTTGCCGATGCGCACCGGCCCGTCGCCGTTGAACCCGGCGAGATGCTCGAGCACACGCTCCTCCGCGTGCGAGTCGCCGTTGATCCGGTACGCCGGCTGCAGCACGCCGCCGCGCTCCTCGCAGAGGTTGCGCAGGTACTCGAGGAAGCGCTCCATCTCCTCCGAGTGGCCGAGCCGCTCGAGCGCGTTCAGCGTGAAGTAGGCGTCGCGCAGCCAGCAGAAGCGGTAGTCCCACGTACGCCCCGACCCGGGGTGCTCGGGCAGGCTCGTCGTCGTCGCTGCGAGCAGCGCTCCCGTGTCCTCGTACTGGTGGAGCTTCAAGGCGAGAGCGGAGCGCACCACCTCGTGCTGATAGTCCCGCGGCACGCGCGTCCCCTTCACCCAGCGCCGCCAGTAGTCGAGCGTCCGCTCGAGGAAGCGCTCGGCTGTCTCCTCGAGCCCCGCTTCGAGCGGCGCCCCCCAGGTCAGCACGAGATGGCGGTCGTGCTCGAGCAGGAACGGCCGCTCGTCCTCGACATAGGTGAGCGGCACGTTCGTCGTCAGCCGCACAGGTGCCGGGAAGCCCGTGAACTCGATGTGGTTGGAGGCGCGCCACCGGCCGATCTCGCCCAGGCCGTACTCGTACATGGGCCGGCAGCCAACGCGCGCTCGGGGCTCGCCGGAAAGCGGGCGCAGGATCCGCACGATCATCGACGGCTTGAAGAAGCGGTCGTAGAGGTGGAAGCGCGGCGCGAAGTCGATGAGCTCGAAGGACCCGTTCTCGCCACGGAAGATCGTGCGTAGGACGTTCGTGTTCTCCAGGTAGGACTGCTCGATATCGGTCGCGTCCACGCCCTCGACGACGAAGGCACCGCCCTGCTCGCGGTCGAGCAGCGGGCCGAAGACGAAGCTCGAGTCGGGCCGCGGCCAGCACATCCACTCGACGGAGCCGTCCTTGAGGAGGGCGCTGTACGAGCAGTTACCGATGATTGCGAGGTTTCGACTCATGGGCAGACGGCGAGGGTATATCTCGCTCCTGCGCGCAGGCGCGTAGGTTGTACCGACACTCCAAGGAGGGATGCTGGCACGCCATAGCGGACAGCACGCGCTCGTCATCGCGAGCAACCGCCTTCCCGTTCGGCTGACGATCTCCGGCGACGACGTCGAAGTCACGCGCAGCTCCGGCGGGCTCGCGACTGCGCTGCAGGCGGTCAGGGGCGACGCAACCTGGGTCGGCTGGCCCGGAGCCGTCGTTCCGTCAGCGCTCGAGAAGCGCGTCTCGCAGCGGCTCGGCCGTGCCAATCTCCATCCGGTCTTCCTGAGCGCGCACGAGGAAGAAGACTTCTACAACCGCGTCTGCAACGACACCCTCTGGCCGCTCTTCCACTACTTCTCGGACCGGCTTCGCATCACGCCGGAGGCGTGGCAGCGCTACGTCGACGTCAACGAGCGCTTCGCTGAGACGATTCTGACGCATTGCGAGCCCGAGAGCCGGGTGTGGATCCACGACTTCCACCTGATGCTCGTCCCGCAGATGCTTCGCCAGCGCGAGCCACGGCTCTCGATCGGGTTCTTCCTGCACACGCCCTTCCCGTCCTCCGAGGTCTACCGCCTGCTCCCTGCGCGCGAGCAGGTCCTGCGCGGCGTCCTCGGCGCCGACTACGTGAGCTTCCAGATCGGCGACTACGCGCGCCACTTCCGGTCCTCCTGCCTGCGCATTCTCGGCATCGACTCCGACCCCGACTGGCTCGAGATCGACGGTCGGCGCGTCGGCATCGGCGTCGACCCGATTGGCATCGACGTCGAGGGCTTTCGTGCCACGCTCGAGGAAGCGGAGACGGCGCGACTGCTCGCCGACCTCGAGCACCAGTACGAGGGCCGGCAGCTCATCCTCGGTGTCGAGCGCCTCGACTACACGAAGGGGATCCCGCAGAAGCTGCAGGCCTACGAGCGCTTCCTTCAACGGGATCCGTCTCGAGCACGGACGACGACGATGATCCAGGTGCTCGTGCCCTCGCGCCTCGAGAGCCCGGAGTACCGGGCGCAGCGTGACGAGATCGAGCTCTCGATCTCGCGGATCAACGGTCGCTACGGCCAGCCCGGCTCGACGCCGGTCGAGTACATCCACCGCGACATCTCGAAGCAGGCGCTCGTTGCGCTCTACCGGCGTGCCGACGTGATGATGATCACCGCGCTTCGCGACGGGATGAACCTCGTCGCGCACGAGTACGTGCTGTGCCAGTCGGCGCCGGGGCTCCCGCGGCGCTGGGGTGGCGCGCTGCTCCTCTCGGAGCTCGCGGGGGCGGCGCAGGTTCTTCCGGGCGCTCTTCTCGTCAACCCGTGGGACGTGGACGGCGTCGTCGATCGTCTCGCGACGGCCCTGGGGCTTCCCCCT
>JBGSXQ010000305.1:0-12564 GCA_041751315.1 Gaiellaceae bacterium
CTGGTCCGCCCGACGCTGGTCCCCGTCACCGCGCGCCGGCCCGCATGGATGCGGTTCGCTGGGACGTGGGGCGAGACCGCGTACGTCCACTTCCCCAACAACGATCCGATCCCGTACGCAGGCGCCCCGCGTGGCCCGGCCTTCCACGTCGTCTGGCGCTCGCCCGTCGTCGAAGAGCTCAGCTGGCCGAGAGGCTAGAGCGGGCCGGGCAGGCCCGACCCCTACTCCGGCCAGAAGTTCTCGAGGTACTCCGCGTCGTCCTTCGACCCGCCCGGCACGACCTTCGAGACGATGACGAGCTGGGCGTCCTCCGGCTCGTCGTTCCAGACGGAGCGCCACGTCTGCGGCGCGACCCGGATCGCGGTTCCGCCGTCGAGCTCGATGATCTCGTCGTCGAGCTTGAACTGCAGCTTCCCGGACACGACGAAGTAGATCTCCTCCTGCTCTCTGTGCCGATGGCCGTACGACCCCTTCCCGCCCGTGTGCTGGGGCATGCGCCGGTACGTGAAGGCGACCTGCTCGGCCTCCAGGTCGCGCGTCAGCATGCGCATCTCGCCGGGGTAGTCGCCGAGGACGTCGTCCACCTCTTCGAGCCGCTTGATCGTGTAGCCCGCCACGTTTCCTCCCTTCGCTCGCTCGCCGACTCTAACGCGCAACGTCCCGGCAACCAGGCCTTACCTTCTGCACACAGACTCGCAGGGGGATCGCTCGTTAGAGGAGATATGTCGGCGGCGGAGTTCTCGCAGGAGCAGGTCGAGGTGTCCACTGAGGATCAGCGGGTGCTCCGCTGGCGCGTCGACCAGTTCCGGCTGCTCGGCTTCGGCGAGGAGGACACCTGGACGCTCGTCGACTCTGGCGCCGACCTCCAGTTCGTCCGCTCGCTCGTCGGCTCCGGCTGTCCGCTGCACCTCGCGCTGCGCATCGCCGTCTGAGCACACCCGGGCGCGCCCGCGCCTTGACACGTTCATTGGTGAGTGTCATCGTGGCCGCTGTCTCCGGGGTGTCCCGGCCCACGCGAAGGGAGGTCAGCGATGCGAAGTGCACTCACGATCGATGCGAGCTGGTCTCTCGGCGTCGGGTAGAGCCCCGCTCGCAACGACTTCACTGGATCGGGACGGCCGCCGGCGGTCCCGTGTCGCCGCGAAAAGGAGACTTCCTGTGTCAGCAAGCTCAGTGCTCGTACCTTCCGAGGTCGACGGGGTCGACTTTCGGGGATTCCGGGGGGCTGCAGACTACCCCCACTTCGCACGCATCATCACGGCCTGGTCCAGGGGTTTCGGTCACGACCGCGTCGAGACGGCCGCCGGGATCGCGTCGGGCTACGACCACCTCGAACGTTGTGACCCCGGCCGGGACATCGTCGTCGCGGAGGTCGCGGGGCATCCCATGGCGTACTGCCGTGTCTGGTGGAACGAGGAGGCAGGTGGGCCACATCTCTACCAGCACGCCTGCTTCGTCGACCCGGAGGTCGGCGACCGCGGCGTCGGTACGGCGCTCTTCGCGTGGAGCGAGGCTCGGCTGCGCGAGATCGCGGGCGAACACGACGTCGACGAACAACTCTTCGAGGTGTGGACCGACGATCGGAACACTGCTGCGACCTCGCTGATCCGTGACGCGGGTTACAAGGCGATCACGTACGCCGCGGAGATGGTCCGACCCTCTGTCGACGACCTCCCGGATCATCCGCTCCCGGAGGGGCTCGCAATCCGCCCGGTCCGCCAGGAGGACATCCGGACGATCTGGGAGGCGGACGTCGAGGCGTTTCGAGACCACTGGGGCTTCGTCGAGCAGACGGAGGCCGACTACGAACGGTTCCTCGCCTACCCGTACCTGGACACGTCGCTGTGGAAGGTCGCCTGGGATCACGAGGGCGTCGCCGGCCAGGTCAAGTCGTTCATCGACACCGCGCAGAACGAGGAGACCGGCCGGAAGCGCGGGTGGACGGAGGCGATCTCCACGTCCCGCCGGTGGCGACGGCGCGGAGTCGCGAAGGCGCTCATCGTCGAGTCGATCCGCGAGCTCGCCGCACGCGGCATGACCGAGGTCGCTCTCGGCGTGCACACGGAGAACCCGAACGGCGCCTACGACCTCTACGCCGGCCTCGGCTACGAGGTCGTCGCAACCTGGACGACCTACCGTAAGCCCCTCTAGGGCGCTTCCGGCAGGACTTCCCAGGCGAGCACGTCGAGCACCTCGAACTCGATGACCTCCATCCCCGCCGTCGCGGCCAGCTGGTCGCGCATCGCCCCGCGTGAGGCTCGCGCGCGCTCCTCGTCCTCGCGGCTCTGCCACAACGTCATGAGCCGCGCCTTGCCGGCCGCGTGCTCGACGAAGATGAAGGTCCCGCGGTAGCCCTGGTACTCGCGGAGCCACGGACCGACGCTCTCGCCCGCGAGCCGCGAGACCTCCTCGAGTGCCGACACAGGCCCGGTCAAGGTGGACATGGCGGCAATCATCGGGGGAAGGCTAGCCCGCGGTCTGCTCGTCCCTCACCGATGTGCCGCAAGCAACCCGTGACCGACCAAGCTTTACTCCGCTCGCTCGGACTCTCCAGCGGAATCCTCGGCAAATTGCGCCCAGCAATCCAGGTAGCGCAGAGCCTTCTTGTTCAGCTTGCGAGCGAGTGGAACGACCTCGACCCAGGCGATCTCCTCGCCGAGCCCCATTCGCGTGTTGAGGAACCCAGCCATTGCCATCGCGTCGTCACGGTCTGTGAACGCCCATGTCGCCTGATCGTGCGGGGCGATTCGAGGATCGAGAATCACAACGGAGACATTCGCCACGTTTCTGACGTTAGGCCGTAACCCCCCTTTTGGGTATCCCTCGTGCGAGGGTCGCGTCGAGGCGTACGCGGGCGACTGATCGGCTGGCTGTGAAGACCCTCAAACGAGGGAAATCCAGAAGGGTTACTCGAACGAGGGATATCTAAAGGGTGAGGCTGCATAGACCATCTGGCGTGGGAAAGAACAGCTCATCAATGGGAGGAAATCGATGAAAAAGCATCTGGCGACACTTGTGCTCGCCGTAGTGATGGGGGTGCTCGGCTTCTCTGTGTCGGGCGTTGCCGTTGCCGGGGTTAGCGACAAACCCCCGTCACCGCCTGGACAGGGCGAGTGCGAGCACGGGAATGCCGCGAAGCCTTGCAAGGAAGACCCCCAGCCCGAGAAGGGCAAGGACTGCGAGGTTCACGGAAACAAGGGCGGCGTCAGCGAGGATCACTGCAATGGCACGACGCCCCCGCCCCCGTCGGTGGAAGAGACAGTCGATGTCTGCCGCAAGGGCGTCATCGTCACCCTGCCGAAGGGCGCGGTCGGCGACGACTCCTGCGGTGGCACCACCACCACGGAGACCACGGTGACCGAGACCATGGTGACAGTCCCGACGAGCGGCGGAAGCGACGCGTCGCCACCGTCGAACCCGTCGAGCGAACCAAGCTCCACGCCCACGACGGAGTCACCAGCGGCACCGAAGATCGTCGGAACGCCTCCGGTGGCGGCTGCGGCGAAGGATCAGATCAGAGTCCTCGGGGTAACGGCCACCAACGCGCCGAAGCCCACGCGGGAGGCGCAGCAGGCGCCGGTCACTCTGTAATGCGAAGAGCCGCGCTCGTACTCGCGACAGCTCTTGCCTTGGGTGCGGGCGCGGGGCTCTTCTTTCACACCGGGATGGCGGGGAACGCAGAGCTTGAGGGGGTTCCGCTGTCGCAGATCCAATCGAGACAGGCTCTTCGCGTGCCAGCTCAGCCTCAGCCTCGAGTCCGTCACATAGATACGCGCTCGGCGCCGACGAGGCTTTGGATACCGCGTCTCGCCTTGAAGTCTCGGATCTTTGCGGCATCACGGCTCAACAGCGGGCCCGCGTGGTGGCCGATCACTGGACGACCAGGCGGCGGAGACACGATCGCAGTAGCAGGACATAGAACGACGCACTCCCGGCCGTTCTATTTCCTCGAGCGCCTTCAGCGCGGTGACCGGATTCAGATCGCCTACCTGGGGCGCACATATACCTACCGGGTTGCGCGAAGCCGAGTGATCTCGGCCAAGAACCTCCACATGGCCGACGCCGTCGGCTATGAGCGCCTTGTATTGACCGCGTGTACGCCTCGCGGATCGGCCGAGTTTCGCCTGGTTGTCGAGGCGCTGCCGGAGTGACTGGAAGTAGTGGGCGGTGCAGGACTCGAACCTGCGACCACCTGCGTGTAAAGCAGGCGCTCTACCAGCTGAGCTAACCGCCCATGCCCCCAACGGGATTCGAACCCGTGCTGCCACCTTGAAAGGGTGGTGACCTAGGCCGCTAGTCGATGGGGGCCAACGTCGGAGTGTAGAGACGCCCTGCGCGGCGGCTTCTACACTCATTCGGCCCAGGGCCGGTAGCTCAGTCGGTAGAGCAGGGGACTTTTAATCCCAAGGTCGCAGGTTCGATCCCTGCCCGGCCCATCGCAGAAGTAGCTGCAAGGCGCCAACTTCTGCGTCCTCGGTTCCGACGTTCCTGCCGACTGCCAGTACCAAATCAGTACGGCTCCTCGTCAAACCGGAAATGCGCCCTCCATTTTCGCGGCTTGGAGCTTGCGCTCCGCACGCTCCCAATGGCCGTAGATGTCGGTCGTCACTTTGAGCGAGGAATGGCCGAGATGGCGCGACAGCCAGGTGATCTGTGCCCCGCTCTCGAGCGCCCGCTTGGCGAACGTGTGCCTGAAACTGTGGAAGGTTCGCTTCTCGTGGGTCGGCCCGATGCGCTGGATCTCTGCCGATGCCATGGCTGGATAGAGATGACGCCGAAGCAGAACCGTCGCCGACAGGAACGGGTGACCTTTCTCGCCGGGGAAGACCAACTCGTCGAATGAAGCTGCGTGTACGTCACGCCACCGTCCGAGGAGTTCCACGACATCAGAGATGAGATCGACGTCTCTTCGTTCGCGATTCTTCGGCGTTCCGAGCGTCCCTCCCGTGTAGCTCGAGCGGACACGGGCGACCGCATCGTCGAGGTCCACGTCGCCCCAGCGCAGCGCTATTAGCTCGCCTTGTCGCATGCCCGTCTTGAGCGCTACCAGTGACAGCGTCCTGTAGGGCTCTCCGTTGAGGTGATGGAACAACGGAGGAAGTTCCTTGTTCTCGAAGTACGCTGCCTCCTTCCGCTCGGGCCGAGGTCGCTGCGCTGGCGGGAGCTCTCGAACCGCGTTCGAGTCCGCATATCGATAGAAGACGGCGGCCTGCAAGCATGCACCGAGGACGCGGAGATGCTTCGCGCGCGTTGACGGAGAACAGCCCCTGTCTCGCAGCATTCCATTGAATCTCGCGATGTCTTCCGCTCCGATTCGACGGACACGCTCTCGTCCAAACGCATCCTTGGCATGAGCGATCGTCGAGCGGTACGAGTGAACTGTCGATGGCTTGCGCTCCAGCGAGGCGATCCAGCGATCGGCCCATTCAACGAAACCGATCGATGGTCTTGGTCGAAAGCGGCCATCTGCGATCTCTTCCGTAAGGCGGTGAAGCTCGACCTCCGCGTGCTGGCGGTCGCGCCCGACGGGTTCCTTGTGCGCGTGCTCGCCGTCGCGCACGACCACGTAGTAGAGCGGCCCACCCGGGCATGTGCAGCCGTCTATTGCCTTCCGGAATGGCGTCCACGCCCGCCCAAGGGCGCATCGTCTCGTGTGGTTCGCCTGCAGGCTAGGCATGAAAAGTAGTCCACTTGTCAGACATATCCAGTCGTAATCATAGACACCTTCGTCTGTGCGCGGATGCTCCGGTCCGGACTTCTTCGTAGGATTTAGATCGTGGAACTGAGGCTCGCCGGGCTCGCCGAGGTTGCGGAGCTCCTGGGTGTCAGCAGGAGGACTGCGACTCGATACACATCTCGTTCTGACTTTCCGGAGCCTGTCGCCCGACTTCGGTCCGGGCCGGTGTGGCTTGAGAACGACGTGCTCGAGTGGGCCGAGGGTTCACCTATTCAAATCGGGCGGCCGCCCAAGTTTCCGCGAAGGCGAGAGGACGCGTGACGCCTCACCGGTTGGGGTCAGGGACCCGCTTCGGGGTTGAATGGATAGCTGCCGCGGTTTAGGCCGCGCTGACACGGGTCGGCTTGCTTTGAAACCGACCGAGGCGGCAGCTGCTCTTGGCTGCAGTCGTGACTTCTTCGACGAGCACATCGGTCCAGAGCTGCGTTGGATCCGGCGCGGACGCTTGAAGTTCGTCGCCACGCGTGAACTCGAGAACTGGCTTGAGCGGAGCGCCGTGCTGATCATCGAGCAAGAGCGCCGGCTCGCATAGCCGGGAGGCGGCGCCACAACGGGAGGCAGGATATTGGAACAGCGCTGATGCGGCAGCTACGGCCGAGACTGACCTCGCAAGGCGCTACGGGCGCTCGACGGCGTCGCCCTGACTCGAGGTAGTTGCGGCAGGTTGCCTCACGATCGCAGGGGCTAGCTGTCGATTGTAGGGTCTTCGAGCACTTCCTCATCAACAATTGCCAGGAGGGAGTCAGGATCCTGAGCAGCGGGAAAGATCACGAGATTCGCTGAGTCGTGCCGAGCTGAGGGGATCAGTAGACCATCGTGGTCGAGCCATGCTGTCGCGCCGCCCACCGCTTGGCAGGGCTCGAGGTCGATCGAGGTCAGCTCGACATCTGTCACTCCAACCGCGGCGAGCGCTGATTTCGACGTCATGTTGAGAACGTTGTCGAGCTGGATGTCCAGCGTGTACAGCGTTCGCCGTGTCGTGGGACGCAGGGGCTCGACCGAGAGACGGTACTCCGCTTCAGCGATAGCACCGTTCTTCTCGACACTCGTGTAGATCGCGCCAACTTCAGGGGGATTCCAGCGAGCTCCCCGCGTATTGACGGCCGTCGGCGGATAGTCGGCAAACATGTGCCGATAGACGGGACCCGCAAAGGGCCCGCTCGGGTTCTCTTGCAGACTGTCAAGGAGGTCGGGCGGGTAGATCACGCGCCCGGCTTAGACGTAGGCGCCGTCTTGGAGCTGGGAGATCAAGGCGAGGACTTCGTCGACGTGTCCTTCCTGGATCCGATCAGCGGGTCTGTCTCCACCCAAGAGCCTATGGGGAGCGAAGAGCCAGAGACGCGCTTCGTCGGGCTCATAGAAATCGCCAAGCTGATCCACGAGCCACTCCAACGTGAGGAGGCGTTCAAGGCGATCGGGACCTGGTTCAACACGGCCGCGCTGCCATCGGGAGATGGTCTCGGGCGTCGTGCCTAGCAGTTGAGCCACTTCGCGCGACTTCATGCCGCCGCGGTTGCGGATTCTGTCTAGTCGTGTGGCTACTGCCGGGGGCATCTATTGGGTCTCCTTTCTGTCGGTCGAGGAGCCATCAGGCGCGCTCGCGACGAGGAATGCGGATGCCTTCTGGGACGATGGAAAACGATGCAGGCGGGTTGTTCTTTGCCATTGCGCCAAGCGTTTGCCGCCACCCCTCGAGCCTCTTGCGGACGGACACAAGGGCGGGCTCGACCTGAGCGGCCCGCAGGGCGAGATCCGTCGCCGGACGCAGGAAGTCATCGAGGTAGAGCTGTGGTCTGAGCGTTGACGGAGCACGACTCAGGCGGTCAACCTCCCTGACGCGCTGGATCATGAAATGTCTTCGAGGTGCCGCCAGCGTGTCCGACGTGCCGCGCCTACAGCACGAGGTGTCGCGGCACCCGAGTGTGATCTTCATCTGACGGTTCTCGAAGAATGCTTCAGCATCTCTTCGCGGCAGAAAAGCTCCGATCTCCGCCAGGTACACGCGTGGCGGCGGAAGAAATGGGTCGTTCCCGCCCCTCGGCCGCCTTATGAGCGGGGAGGCGTCAAAGCGTTCGCCGAACGTGATGCCACTCTCGATGCCGCCGACTGCACCAAAGGCGAGCAGCGCGACTCCGATGGTTCCTGTGCGCTCGCCGATGAGCGGGACGCCGAGCTTGTGCAGATCCTCGCACGCTTCGATGTAACGCCGGAGGGCTAGAGGGCCGCTACTCGCGCCGAACGGATGGACACGTAGCCACAGAGCATCGATCGGCAAAGCCAGCAGCGACGCGACGACCTTGGCTCGCTCGGCTTGGCTGCGGAAGAGATCCGAGTGGATGACAAGCGGGTAGTAGATCGGGATGGCTTGGGCACGGGCCGCGTCAAGCGCGCGACGGAGTGCGTGCGTTAGCGCTGCATCGACCGACAGCCAGGGCTCGAGGTTTCGGTCGAGATAGTGCGTTGGTGCAAGGACCGCCGAGAACCCCTTATCAAGCACATACGCCGCAAGGCTCTCGGCAAACGCCTCACCGTTCGGGCCCGCGAGCGAGGATGGTCCATGCGGGCTGCTCGCCGCCCATGGGAGCCGGCCGGGTGCGACTCGCTCGAAGCCGACTTCCGTGGACAGTTCGACGGAGCGTGGATCAAGGACGGCATCGATGCCTGCGTTGACTGTCTCTAGGCGGAGTTCCCGCTGCCGGCCTTCGATGCATGGATCGAAGACGACGCCGGATAGGCCGCCGGGTCGTTCCCCGAGGAACTCAAGCGTCGCAGTATGGTCATTGCGCCCCGGCCTCATGTAGAGACCGAGCGGCGGCCCGACTGGGCGGATCAGGCGAGGGGTTTCCATTGGCTGTCCCTTCGTGCTTGACACTACTCTTGACATTAAGATAGACAAGTTTACGACGTTTGTCTAGACATAGCCGTAGACACAATCGTAGACGTGAGAGCGGCCGACACGCTGGAAAGCCGTCAGACGTAGTGGCTAGTCTCAACCGGAGAACTTGCTCGCTGCGGCTAGGGAAGGACGCGACCCGCGAGCTGCCGACGTCTCGCACGAGGATGCCAGGGCGCGACGCTGCCGGCTCTACTAGCCGGGAGCCGCAGCAAAAGTGCTGCAAAATGGCACGTGCGCGCCAGACGCGCGCCAGTCCGACAACCCGTATCCGCAATCGATGTTCGAAACGGTAGACGAGTCAGTCGTCGGACGAGATTACTAGCGCTTCATGACAGTTCACGTGGCCGACGCATTAGTCAACATCACCCGCATGCGTGTCTCGATCGTGCTGGGAGCCGGAGCGACGCTCGCGAACGCGCTCCACTTCAGAAGCCACCGACTTCAGGCGAGCCGTCCCCCTCTTGACACCACCTTCTTCGCAGCCGCTCGGGCCTTACGGCTCCCGCTTCCAGTGTCGCTACGTCACTACCTCCGACGACTCACCCGGACCGATCCATCGCCCGACGTCCTCTCCCGCCTACGGATGGAGGAGGTCTTTAAGGACCTCTACTACGACTTCCTAGAGTCACCAAACAGCGACGAGCTCCGTCGCGCGTACACAGATCTGGTGTCCTATTACGTGCGCGTTCTTGCCGACACGACGAATTGGATTGGCGAGGATTCTCGTAGAGGGGCTCCGGTCGGGAAGTTGCTCGCAAGTGCCGCCGATGCAAGTTCCGACCTAACGGTAATCACCTTCAATCACGATCTCGTCATCGAATCGGAGATCGTCAGACGGCGACGACTTGCGCGGCGCTGGTGTCTGGATCACGGATACGGGCGGCTCAGCGCTTTGCTAGACCCGCTCTTTGCATACGGCGGTTCGTATCGGCACTACCCTCGCTTCCCTGTCCACTCTGACAACGAGTGCGATCACACCAGGCCAATCACCATTCTCAAGCTCCACGGATCTCTTAACTGGATGGTGAGGCTTGCTGGCGATCGGCCAACCGCTCGTACCCTCAGCGGTCAAGCTGCTGCCAAAGACAGCATTTACCTCCTGACGGCGAGAGAAGCTGAGAACCAGACAGCCCGCTTCCGTCGCGAGGAGCCTGGCCCTGGACGACGCCAGTGGCGGATGTGGCCGGTCATCATCCCTCCCGTTTACGCGAAACAGACGCTCCGGCAGGTGATTCGCGTCGCGTGGGACGAAGCCCGAGATGCGCTTGAGCAGGCCGACAGAGTCATCTTCTTTGGCTACTCGCTGCCGCTAATCGACATCGATGCAGAGAAGCTCTTCGAACGCTCGCTTGCACGAAACCGGAGCCTGAAGTGGATCGATGTCATCGACCCGGCGTCTGCGGCTGCACTTCGCTATGCGGGCTTAGCGCCCGCGCTGCCCGTCCGGTGGTATCCGTCATTCATGCACTTCCGAGACGTCAACGGGTATTGAAGCTCAGGTGCGAGGCCTGCGCCGCCATCTCGACGAAGCGGCAGAGCGCGTTCACGAGCCGCATCTCGTCGATCGACCTGCAGTCCGCCTCGAGCAGCCGCGGTGAGCAGACGAGCTCGACCCGGCACTGTGCGCGCGAGGTGGCGACGTTGATGCGGTTCGTGTTGAAGACGAACCCGAGGCCGCGCGGCGCGTCCTCCCCGCTCGAGCTTGCGAGCGAGACGAGCACGACCGGCGCCTCCTGCCCCTGGAACTTGTCGACGGTGCCGACGCGGACTCCCTCGGGAACGGTCTGCCGAAGCGCGCGCACCTGCGCGTTGTACGGCGTCACGACGAGGACGTCCTCGACGCCGAGTGGCCTCGTCGCGCCGGTCTCGTCCGTGTAGCCGGTTCCGAGCAGCACCTCGATCGCCTCCGCCACGACCTCGGCCTCCTCGCGCGAGAGCTGCCCGTTCGCCGCATGGTCGACCGGGCGGACGACCAGCCCGTTCCCCACCTCCACGCTCCGCCGCACGCATGACTCCTCCCACTCGAGCCGGCCCTCGTAGTACGCCTCGGACGTGAACGCGGTCAGCTCCGGGCGCAGCCGCCACGTGCGCTCGAGGAAGATCCCGCGGTCGGGCGGCACCGTCGTCTCGTCGCCGAGCAGATGCCCGAGAACGGACGCCTTCGCCTCGTCCGGCATCGCGCCCTGCGAGACCTGCGGCAGCTGGTTCGGATCGCCGAGGAGCACGAGGTTCCGCGCGGCATGGCCGACCGCGACGACGTCGGCGAGCGCGACCTGGCCTGCCTCGTCGACAATCAGGGTGTCGAGGAAGCCGGCGAAGTCGGCGCGCGCGAAGAGCCACGACGTGCCCGCGACGAGCTGGAGCTCCTCGTCGAGCAGGTCGCGCCAGTCGTCGCTCGAGTCGACGAAGTCCCCCTCGAAGTACGTGTCGCCGCCCGACGACTTCTTGCGCCCCTTGAACGAGAACCCCTGCTCGCGCGCCTCGCGCTCGATCTCGGTCAGGAGCTTCGAGATCGCCTTGTGGCTGAGCGAGGTAACGCCGACCCGCCGACCCGCGCGGATGAGCGCGACCGCCGCCTTGGCCCCCTGCCAGGTCTTCCCCGACCCGGGCGGGCCCTGGACGAAGAGGTAGCTCGGGTTCAGCGACAAGGCGGCCTCCGGCACAGGAAGATCGAGCCGTGCCCGAGGCAACCGCCGCTCGAGGATCTCGACGAGCGCGCCATCACGGCCACCGTCGAGGTACGACTGCGCGAACCGCTGGACCGCGTTGCGGTGCTCCCAGTCGGGAATCGGCCGGGTCGGGATGAGCGCCTCGGGCAACGGCTCGTCTGCACGCGAGCTCGCTCGCCTCAGCGTCACGGTCCCGCGCTCGTCGTCGGTCGCCACGACATACGTGTTCTGCGTCTTCGGATCGGCGCAGCGACCGTCGATCTTGTGCTCCTGCGGCGGGAACTCGAACGTGTAGACGACCGATTGCCCGTCCTCGACCGGCTCGCCGACGAGCCGGAGCCCGCCCATCGTGTCCGTGTCCTCGATGAGGTCGTCCTCGTCGAGTTCGAGGTGATGGAACCACTCCCACCACTGCGACTTCGCCTCGCGCTGGTGGTAGTAGAGGAGGTGCGCGAGGAGCCAGTGCGGGCTTCCCTCGTCGCCGCGCGCGAGCAGCGCCTCGTGGAGTGCGACGCGCGCCGAATCGCGCTCCTCGGCCTCCTCGGTCTGCTCCCGTTCCTCGGGCGGCAGGCGCCAGGGCAGCTCGGCAGGCCGCTGCCCGAGCAGCCACTCGTGCAGCGCGACCGTCGAGCGGCAGTCCTCCTCGTTGTAAGCGCGGATCCCCTCGAGCAGCGCGTCCTCCCCCGCCTCCAGCCACTGATCGAAGAGGACTACCGACTCGTCCCCGGCCGCGACGGCCGCCGTGCGGACGAAGCCGTACAGCTTCTCGATCTCCTTGATCGAGTAGCTCGTGACGCCGGCACGCAGCGCCTGCTTGACGACGCGAAAGAGGTCGACGAGCAGCTCCTGCCGGAGCCAGTCGTCGATCTCGCTCTCGCGCGTCGAGTGTTCGCCCATGAGGCGCCGGAGCGCGGTTCGCTCGTACTCGGCGTAGTGGTAGACGTGCAGATCGGGGTGGACGAGGCGGCGCGCCTCGACCCAGTCGACGAAGCGCTCGAACGCGGCCTTCTCGCCGGCGCGGTCTAGACCCCAGACGACCTCGTAGCGCAGCTCGCCGCGCTCGCGATAGCACCAGCCGAAGAGGTACTCGAGCCCGCGGGCCGGCTCGAAGAATGGGTGGCCCTCGAGGTCGAGCCAGACGTCGCCCTCTGCCGGCGGCGGGAGCAGCCGGAAGCCGCGGTCCTCCTCGTCCGAGAGGAGCTCGACGCGCCGCTCGCCCGTCCGCGTGAAGTGGAGCTGGAGCGCGGCCTGGCTCTTGAGGC
>JBGSXQ010000306.1:0-2800 GCA_041751315.1 Gaiellaceae bacterium
GAGGAGATGGTCTCCGGCGCCGACGCGCTCGATCGTGGTCGCGCGGAAGCCGAGCTCGGCGCGCTGCTCGTAGACCTCCGCCCGGCCGGCGACGTGCACGGTCTCGCCCTCGTCGAGCGCGAGCGCAAGCCTGTCGAACGAGCTCCGCTTGATCGTGACCTGCATCGTTGCCCCCGTCTTGGGATCCTTGAGCGTCAGGAAGACGCTCGCCCAGGCGTCGTTGCGGCGGAGCTCGGTGACCTCACCCTCGACCCAGAGGGCCGGGAGCTTCGCGAGCTGGATGCTGACGCCGCGGTTGAACGCGGACACCGTGAACACCTTGCGGTCGCCGTAGACGAGGTGCTCGACCTTGGCCACCTTCGGAGGCTAGACCCTACGCCGCCAGCGTGAGAAGACGTCCTCGACGGCCGGGCGCACGGAGTGCGGAGCGAGCACGAAGAGGCGATCGCCGGACTCGATGACCGTGCTCCCGCGCGGCGGGATCGAGTCCTCTCCTCGGACGACGACGGCGATGATCGCCGTTCGGGGGAGACCGACCTCGCGAACGGCCGCGCCCGCGATCGCATGATCGGGCGCCACGACGAAGTCCAGGAGGTCCAGCGGGCTGAACTCACCGACCTCGATCGGCGGCTCGTGCGTCGGTCGGCTCGGCGAGAGGAGACCGAGCCGTCCCGCAAATCGCTCGAGAGTCGTTCCCTGGAGGATCGCAGAGACGACGACGACGAAGAACACGGCATTGAAGATCGTGCTTGCGCTCTCCACCTCCGAGGAGAGGACGAACGCCGCCAGCACGATCGGGACAGCGCCCTTGAGCCCGGCCCAGCCCAGGAGAAGACGCTCGCGTCCCGTGAAGTCGTTGAACGCCGTCGACACCCAGACCGCGGCCGGCCGGATGAGGAGCACGAGGAGTAGCGCCAGCGCGAGCCCCGAGCCGGCGACGTCGGCGAGCTGGCTCGGGAAGACGAGCAGGCCGAGCACGATGAACAGCACGACCTGGGCGACGAACGCGATGCCCTCGTGGAAGCCTGCGAGCTGGCGGCGGTAGCGCGACGGGGTGCTGCCGATAGCCAGGCCGACGAGGTACACCGCAAGGAAGCCGCTCCCGCCGACCACGTCCGTCACGCCGAAGGACAGGGCTGCGGCTGCGAGCGAGGCGACCGGTGCAAATGGGCCGACCGCCCGCGGAAGTCGCGCAAACACCCAGGTCGCAGCCACGGCAAGCGTGAGCCCAGCGAGGAGACCGATACCGAGCTGGCGCGCAATGAGCAGGACGAGTTGATCGAACCCGTCCGTCTCCGGGCTCTCGATCCACGCGATCAATCCGATCGTGAGCGCGATTGCCATGGGGTCGTTGCCGCCCGACTCCGCCTCGAGCGTGCGCGCGAGCCGGCGGCGGATGTTCGTGAAGCGGAGCGTCGCGAACACGGCCGCGGCGTCGGTCGACGCCACGACGGCTCCGAGCAGGATGGCTTCGAGCCACGTGAGATCGAAGAACATCTGCGCCGCAACGCCGGTGAGCGTCGCGGTCACGACGACGCCGACGGTGCTGAGAAGAGCCGCCGGAATCGCGACGGAACGCAATCGCCGCCACGAGGTCTGCAGGCCGCCTTCGAAGAGGATCAGGACGAGACCGACGATCCCGACGTCGCGCGCGAGCTCGGCATCGTCGAACGCGATTCCCCCGGGGCCGTCCGACCCGAGGAGCATGCCGAGCGCCAGGAAAGCGACCAGGACCGGGACACCGGTTCGCGCAGATCCGAGCGCCACGAGAACGCTTGCGCCCAGCACGGCCCCGACCAGGAGGAGCACGACGCCTTCGTCCACGCCCACATCCTTGCGGCTCGCCGCCGCTCGGGCGTGAGGAGAGGTCTCTAAGGGCTAGGGGCCTGTCCGAAAAGTGGATCAGGGCGGATGACAGGCGTCACGCGCCCCGATGCTGCGTCCTCGGTCGCGCCAATATGTCTACATATTGACGCTCCCTGCGTCCTTGCCTCGCGGCACGTGCCGTGTGTCATCCACCGTGACCACTTTCCGGACAGGCCCCTAGAGCAGGATCTCGGTGGCGGTGACCGGGTCGCAGCCGCGCTTCAGCATCTCGACTGCGTCATGGAGGTCGACCTCGCTTACGGCGATCCGCTCGGCGAGGTGCACCGGGTAGCCGGCCTCGAGGAGGATGTGGAGCCGCCAGCTCTCGACCTTCGCCGGCTCGTTCTCGTGCCAGAGAGGGGTCTCGGTCGTCTCGGCCATGCGCGCGGGATTCGCGACCGAGTGGCCTCTTCCTTCTCGTCGACCATCTCAGTTCGAGGACGAGCGCGCGGCCTCGTACTGGCGCGCAACCTCGACGATCCTGTCGTCGAGTCGCTGTGTCGCAGCGCTCATCGCCTTCTGCAGCTCCGCGGCGATGAGGCCATCCGCACGTCGGAGGAAGCCCTCGGCTGTTCGATCGAGCTCGTCTCGGAGCCGATCGGCCGCCTCCTCGCGGATGGCGCGCATCCGGTTCTCGAACTCGAGTGCGCCGGCCTCGGAGCGCGCGTCGATCTCGCGTCCGATCGCCCGCTCGAGGTTCTCGACCTGGCGGCGCTCGATCTCCGCGAACGCGAGCTCGATGCGCGTGCCTGCCTCGCTCTCGGCGACGTCGACCTGCTCCGCGACCGCATGCTCGTGCTGGCGGAGCCGGTCGTTCAGCTCGTCGACCGTACGACGGCGGTCGTCGGCGTGCGTCTGCAGCTCCTCGAGTGCACGGGCCAGGGCGTCGCGCGCGCCCGTCTCGAGCTCCTCACGCAGCCTGATCGCGGCGGCG
>JBGSXQ010000307.1:0-1915 GCA_041751315.1 Gaiellaceae bacterium
CGCGACCAGCGCCAGCCGCTGCCCGGCGTTCCAGGTGGTCGTACAGCTCGCGACGCACCGAAGACCGGGAACGTCGGAGACGACCGACCCCGGCCCCGCGACCGTGAGCGCCAGGGGCGCCTGCGCGTCGAGCCGGACGAGCCAAGGCGAGTCCTGCACGTCGAGTTGACCGCCCATGTGGCCGTAGTAGTCGTCGCGACCGGGATCGAGCAGCTTCTCGGTGAGCCGCTCGCCACCGATCGAGGGGAAGAGGAGGTCTCGCTCGTCCTCGCACGTGTGCCCACGGCTTTCTCCCCCGCACTCGTTCGGCGCGCCGCGCGGGACCGCACCGAGCGTGTGAATGACCTCGTGCACCGCGACCGCTGCGGTAGAGACGCCGACGCACGAGCGGTAGTACACGATCGCGACACCGAAGCCGGACGAATCACTGCCGCCCTGACCGCAGACGTTCGTGTCGGACGTGGGCCCGTCGAAGTAGACGGAGTACTTCGTGAACACCGAGCCGAGCCCGTTGGCGTCGAGCGCGTCCACGATCGCCGAGAAGCGACCCTGCAGCGGTGCGAGTTGCGCACTCGAGCGCGTCATGCGGACCGTCGTGATGTCGAGTTGCGTGCCGCATGCAAACGTGGCTACGTCGTTGCGCAGCGTCCGGGCCGGGTCTTCCCGACGCCACCACGCGTCGATCTCCTCGGCGTCGGACTGCATGACGTTTCCCAGCACCGCGAGATCGTCCGGCCCGTCGGAGGGGATCACGTAGACCCAGTGAACGGGGTTGCCGGCGATGACGTTCGGTACGCGATCGGCTAGGGCGGCGGCTCCACACCACGTCGCCGTGGCGGCCTCGGCGCGGCCCACCACATCCGGCCCGAGAGCCGACGCGGTAGTCGTGGAGATCGCGAGGCTCCGCCCGGTCTCCCCCCGGCTCGTCAGGCCGCCGAACGCTGCCAGCGCGAATAGCAACGCCGCGCTCAGCGCGCCGACCCGGATCACGCAGTGGTCACCGAGACGCTGACGCGTCCCAGAGCGCCCTTCTGCGTCACGCGCACGAAGAGCGAGCGCTGGCCGCAGATGGAGCCGTCCGTACGTTTGACGCGCTGGCCGACCCACTGCGCGCGGCGGATGACCGTGCGTCGGTCGGACGCCACGAGCGCGACCTCGTACGTGCCTCCGCTCGGAAGCGTGGCGCTGATGCGGAAGTCGCCGTCGAGCGTCGTCGCCAGAGGGATCCACCAGACCTTCTGCGTGCTCTTGCCGAAGACGCGCGTCGAGACGGTCGTCCGAGGCGCTGTCCAAGGCTGCAGCACATCTTGCTCTGCGGCGACGAGTGCGGCCTCGTTCGGGTAGAAGCTCGGCGCGATGATCGGCCACGTCGCGGTCGTGATCCCCGCCTTGCGCTCGTCCATGAGCCGGTAGGTCTCGGCCCACGCCTCGCCCGGGTTGCGGACGTACTCGGAGCTCTGGTTGCCAGGGTAGGCCTCCCGCCGCGACACGCGGGCGCAGACATTCGCGGCGCTCGCCCAGCGCTTGGGGCCCCAGCCGATGGCGGCCCACGGTGCGTTCAGGCGGTGGAAAGCGACGTGATGACCGTACTCGTGGCGGACGACCTCCTCGGGTGAGACGTTGAATGCGACCTCGCCCGGAACCACCATCCGGTTCGCGCCGTAGCACCCGGCCGCGCGAGATCCGCAGATCTCCTGCACCTCGTCGAACGTCACGACGAACGTCGTCAGCCGTGAGATCTCCGGCCCGTGCGTGAGGCCCGAGATGAACTCCGCCCAGCCTTCCGGGGTCGCGACCTCCGCCGGCAAGGTGTCCGAGACGCGGACGTCGACGATCTCGCCGGTGGACGTCGTGAGTGGCCCGCCACGAAACGTCGGTGCGGCCTGCGCGAGCCTTCCTGCCAGGAGCGGCGCGT
>JBGSXQ010000308.1:0-3749 GCA_041751315.1 Gaiellaceae bacterium
CTCGCGCGGCGGCTCGGTGACAGGATGCGCGCTCCTGCGTCGCGTGCGGTCGCGCCGCGCTGGGTCGCGGCTGTCGCGGTACTGAGTCTCGTCGTCCCTGCCTCGATCATCGCGGCCTCGTCGCCGCTCGAGGGCCCCGACCTCGCGCTGACGCAGGACGACGGAGGGAACTTCATCCTCACGTCACTCGACACGAGCATCTCTCTGCGCGCGGAGCGGACGGTGTCGGGAACACGTCTGACTTGGGACGACAACGTGCAAAGCGCTGCCGTGTTCTACCGCGTCTATCGAGCAGAGGGCGATGACGTCGAATGCGAGAACACGGACGGCCATCCTGCGCAGTCCTGCTACGTCCGGGGCGCCCCCATCGCCGACACGCGCGAACGCGAGTATGTCGACGCGGGCGCTGCGCCGGGGGCGACGTATCGCATCGGCGTCGGCACGAACTGGGTCGACGACCCCGCATTCGGAGACGTCTTCGCGTTCAGTCCGCCTGCTGCTGCTCCGACCGGTTGAGCCGCTCCTCCAGAAGCGCGATCCGCTGTGCGAGGTCGACGTTCTCGTCGGTCAGCCTCGAGATGACGGTCGAGTAGTGGAGCAGCACGAGCATGATGAAGAGCGTCGCGACGGCGAACAGCACCGCGGGTGGGTAGCCCGTCACACCGAGCCAGCCTGCGATCGTGTTGAGGCCGTCACGCCAGACCGAGAGCACGAGCAGGACGATCCCGGTGGCGAGCCAGAGCAGCGCGTAACGCTCCTTCAGCCGGCGACCGCGAACGAGCTCGACGACGACGAGGATGAGGATGAGCGAGGCGATCGCCCCGGCGACGGACGCGCGAACGGGGGTCACTGCGAGGGCTCCAGGCGCGGGTACCGCCGCAGGCTCGCGACCAGGAGTGCCAGGGTCACCTTGACGATGTAGTAGAGCGAACGGACGAACGTGATCGACGACGTGCCGGCTTGCCGCTCGCGCATGTCGACCTGCACCTGCTCGAGCCGAAGCCCGCTCCGGAGCCCGACGAGCGTCGCCTCGACCTCGGGGTAGTCGTGCGGGTACTCGGTGGCGAAGAGCTCGATTCCCCGGCGGTTGAGCGCGAGGAAGCCCGACGTCGTGTCCGTGACCTTCTGCCCTCCGAGCAGCGAGACGAGCCGCGCGAACACGCGGATCCCCAGGCGCCGCGCGAACGGCGGGCGGTACGCCCCTCCGGGGTCGACGAAGCGCGATCCGATCACGATGTCCGCTTCACCTGCTCGGATCGGCTCGAGCAGCTTTCCGAGCTCGGAGGCGTCGTGCTGCCCGTCGCCGTCGAGACGCACGGCGATCTCGTAGCCCTCGTCTCGCGCGTAGCGCAAGCCGGTCTGCACGGCACCGCCGATCCCGACGTTAAAGAGGAGGCGGAGAACGGTCGCTCCGTGCGCTTCGGCAACGATGGCCGTCTCGTCGGTGGACGCGTCGTCGACGACCACGATCTCCATCGCCGGGTCGAATGCCTTGATCTCCTCCACGACACGGCCGATCGCGCCGGCTTCGTTCCATGCGGGGACGACCGCGACCAGCCGCTCGTGTGTCATGCGGCCACTCCGGCGTCGAGGCCGACGATCTCGAGCAGCCGGCGCGCGCGATGCGCGTAGGTGTGCTCGTCGAGCACGCGCTCGCGTGCACGTCGGCCCATCGCCTCGGCCTGGGCCGGATCCGCGAGGAGCTCGCGATACGTCGCGACTGCCTCCTCGGCGCTCTCCACGACGACGATCTCGCTCCCGGGCTCGAACCAGCGCTCGATCCCCTCGTGCGGGTTCGAGACGATCGCGGCTCCGGCGGCAGCCAGCTCGAACGGCCTCGCGGTGGAGGATCCAGGGACGGTCGCGTGCGGCCGGCGCGTGATGTTGAGGCTCACACGTGCAGCAGAGATCGCGCGAGCGAAGACGTTGAACGGAACGTCGCCGAGCAGCCGCGCCGCACCGGTGTCACCCTGGAAGTCGAGGCCGCCGAGGCCGAAGTCGAGCTCGGGCGCGAGGCGCGACGGCTCGCCGACCATCGTCTTCATCCAGTCCCGCCGGAACTTGTCGCCGTAGCCGTAGAAGAAGACGTCGACCTCCTTCTCCACCGGCTGCGGAGCGAAGAACTCGGGATCGGCGCCCCAGTAGAGCGCCTCCGCCCGGCGGGCGCCGAGCTCGAGGAGCCGCCCCGTCCCGCCTTCGGAGTTCGAGAGGATCAGGTCATACTCCCAGGGGTCGGCGCCGTGGTACGGGTTGAACCCGGTGTCCATCCCACCGTACTCGGGGAGACTCATCGGCACGTCGCCGTCGTAGAAGACGATCGGGATGCCGTAGCGCTGCCGCAGCGCCTCGGGGATGCCGCGCAGGTGTGCCATCGGGATCGTGAACACGATCACGGCGTCGGGCCTCTCGGCCTCGACGAGCCCCTCGAGGTGCCGCTTCCAGCGCGGAGTGACCCAGCGGGCGATCGTCTCGCGCGTCAGCTTGTCCACCGCAGACTCGTCCGGGCTCGCCTCGGCCCGGCGCAGGTAGCGGTCGCCCTTGAGGCGCGCAAACACGTCACGCACGGCCTGGTACGACTCGCCCTCGCGATAGGTGGGATTGGGCGCGGTGCGCCACCACGGAGACTCGACCGGGCGGCCGCGATACGGCGTGACGACGAGGTCGACCCCTGTCTCGTACATCCCCTTCCATAGCTGCCACCAGGCCGGCGTGCAGCCGTAGCGGAAGTCGAGGTCGATCGCGGACGCGGCCGCGAGGATCTTCGGGGTTCGGGTCAATACGCGCCTCGTCGAGTGATCACGGCCGGAATCGTCTTGACGATGATCGAGATGTCGAGCCAGATCGACCAGTTCTCGATGTACGTGAAGTCGAGACGGACGAGGTCGTCGAACGAGAGCCCCGAACGGCCGGAGATCTGCCAGAGGCCCGTCATGCCTGGCAGAACGCCGTAGCGGCGCCGGTGCCAGTCCTCGAGGAGGCGGTAGTCGCGCAGCGGCAGCGGCCGGGGCCCGACGAGGCTCATCTCCCCCTTGAGCACGTTCACGACCTGGGGAATCTCGTCGAGCGAGAAGCGCCGGAGGAACCCGCCGACACGCGTGACGCGCGGGTCGTCGCGGATCTTGAAGAGCGCGCCCTCCGCCTCGTTGTCCGCCTCCAGCTCGGGCTGCAGATCGGGCGCCTCGGCGACCATCGTGCGGAACTTCAGCATCCCGAACTCCTGCTCGCCGACGCCGATGCGGCGGTCGACGAAGAAGATCGGGCCGCGTGAGTCGAGCCTGATCGCGAGCGCGACGAGCGCCCAGAGCGGGAGCCCGATCAGGACGACGAGCGCGCTGACGAGCAGGTCGAAGCCGCGCTTGACCACCCAGTCCCAGCCGGTGAGGACAGGCGGCCGAAGCTCGAAGAGGGGCGTACCCTGCCCCGGCACGTACTCCCCCCGCTGCACGAGGAGCTCGGTGGTGTCCGGCGCGAGCCGCACCTTCACGCCGTGGCGGTGCGCCTGCTCGACGACCTCGAGAACGGTGCGCTCGTCGAAGTCGGCCTCCGTGAGGATGACCTCGTCCGGGGCCACCTGGTCGAGCACGAGCGAGAGCTCGGTCCGCGACCCGAGAAGCCGCAGGCCCGGTACCGCCTCGGGCGCGACCACACCGACGAACTCGTAGCTCAAGCCGCCGCGCGCTGCCTCCAGCGAGCTCTTGAGGCGCGTGAGGCTCTCGCCGGCGCCGACGAGCACGACTCGCCGGCTGACA
>JBGSXQ010000309.1:0-3782 GCA_041751315.1 Gaiellaceae bacterium
GGACGCTGCTCGCCCTCGGGATCGCCGTCTGTGGGAACACGGCGATCGTGGCGGCCGCGCCGATCGTCCGCGCCCGGCGCGAGGAGATCGCGTACGCCGTCGCGACGATCACCGCGTTCGGCACAGCCGCGGTGCTCGTGATGCCCCCGCTCGGACACGCGCTCTCACTGAACGACACGCAGTTCGGGATCTGGGCGGGGCTCGGAGTGAACGACACCTCGCAGGTCGTCGCCACAGGGCTCGCCTACTCGGAGCCGGCAGGCGAGACGGCGACGATCGTGAAGCTCGTGCGGAACACCTTCCTGGGGCCGATCCTCGTCGCCCTCGCGCTGCTCTCACCCGACGCCCGCGGCTCCGGCGGCCGATACCGACTTGGACCTGGGCTCGGGATTCCCTGGTTCGTCTGGGGCTTCGTCGCGGCGATGCTGCTTGCCTCGCTGGGTGCCGTGCCGGACGGCGTTGTCAGTCTCTCGGAGACCCTGTCCACCGCCCTGGTGCTCGTCGTCATGGCCGCCGTGGGCTTCGCGACCCGACTGGGCGCGATGCGCAACGCCGGCCCACGCCCGTTCGCCGTGGGACTCGTCGCGATGACCTGCCTGTCGGGCGTCGTACTGGCAGCGATCCTCGCGGGCGTCGGTACGTGAGGTGCACTGCAACTGCATACTGTCCACTCTGTACGCTGCCGACGGTGCCATCGGAACGCGGGCGATGACGAGCCGATGACCGTCGTGCTGACGGGTGCTGCGCTGACGCTCGAGGAGGTCGTGCGCGTCGCACGAGGCGGGGAGCGAGTCGAGCTTCATCCCGACACGCGCGAGAGGATGCTCGCGGCACGCGAGGTGGTCGAGCATCAGCTCGAGGCGGGCACTCCGGTCTACGGGCTGACGACCGGTGTCGCGGCCCGTAAGCGCTACACGGTTCCCCCCGAGACGCAGGAAGAGCACAATCAGTTGCTCATCGAAGCCCTGCTCGTCGGCCAGGGCCCGGACGTGTCGCAGGAGATCGTACGAGCGACGCTCCTTCGCCTCGCAAACGGTTTCGCCCGTGGCACCTCGGGCGTGCGGCCGCTGCTCGCAGACCGGGTCGTCGATGCGCTGAACAACGGCGAGCAACCGTCCGTTGCCCTTTTCGGCTCGCTCGGCATGGGCGACATCGCCCCGCTGGCCGAGCTCGCGCACGCGCTGCTCGGGGACCTGCGACTGGCCCCGAAGGAAGCGATCTCGCTCGTCGACAACGACGCCTTCTCGACCGCGATGGCCGCGCTTGCGATCCACGACCTCGGACGGCTGCTCGACGCGTTCGATGCTGCGGGCGCGCTCGATCTCGAGGCCTTTGCGGCAAACCCGAGCATCCTGCACACGGCCGTGGGAACGGAGCGGCCCTACCCGGGTTTGCAGGCGACGATCAGCCGTCTGCGAGACCTGCTCGACGGCAGCGACATCTGGGCCGAGGGCTCGGCGCGAAACCTCCAGGACCCGCTGAGCTTCCGTTGCCTCCCTCAAGTACACGGAGCCTCGCGGGAAGCGCTCGCCTATGCCGAGCGTCAGCTCGCGATCGAGCTCAACGGCTCCCAGGAGAACCCGCTGATCGTGCCGGAGGAGTCACTTATCATCTCCGTCGGCAACTTCGACCTGCTCGTGCTTGCGAATGCCCTCGACTTCCTGCGCATCGCGCTCGCGCCGGTCGTCACCTCAGCCTGCGAGCGCCTCATCAAGCTCATGCAGACGCCGTTCTCCGGTCTCGTCGAGGGCTTGTCCGACACGCCGGACGTCGCGCCGCAGACCTTCCCACAGCTCTCGTATGTCGCGGCGGCGCTGACGGGCGAGGCGCGACTGCTCGCGCAACCGGTCTCGTTCGAGCTCCCGACCACCACGATTGCCGAGGGGATCGAGGATCGCATGACCTTCGCCCCGCTCGCAGCGCGTCGGCTTGCCGAGATGATCGACCTCGGTGAGCGTGTCGTCGCGCTCGAGCTGATCATCGCGACGCGGGCGCTCGAGCTGCGCCCCCTCGAGCGTCACGGCGCGGGGACGGCGCAGATCGTCGCCCGGGTTCGCGAGCAGCTCGAGTACGACGGCAGCTCCAAGGCGCGCCTCGACGTCGAGCCCACGCTGGCATTCGTTCGTAGCGGTGCCCTCTCGCAGATCGCCCGCTCGTAGCCAACTGTATCCAGTCGACAGTTTGTGCTAAGAACCCGAGCACGATGACGGCATCCGTCGACCGCTCTTCTCGGCGCGAGACCGTCGATCCCGTGACTCTCGAGGTGATCAGGCACGGCCTCGTCGCGGCCGCCGAGCAAATGGCGACCTCGATCGAGCGCTCGGCTCACTCTCAGGTGATACGAGAGATGCTGGACTACTCGACCGCCGTGTTCGACACCGACGGCGGCATCGTCGCGCAATCGACGCGGATCCCTATGCACTTGAACTCCATGACCCGGGCGCTGCAGACCATCCTGGGCCGTTTCCCTCTGTCCGGCTGGCGCGACGGCGACGTGTACTGCACCAACGACCCGTACTCGGGAGGTCAGCACCTGCCCGACATCCAGACCTTCTCGCCCGTCCTCGTCGATGGTGCTCCAATAGCGATAACAGGCACTCTCGGCCATCATCTCGACGTCGGCGGTCGCGCACCAGCGAGCTACGGCGCCGACGCGACCGAGATCTACCAGGAGGGATTTCGCATCCCACCGTGCAGAATCGTCTCCGCCGGAGAGCCGAACGAGCTGTTCCTGCCACTCTTCGAGAGCAACATCCGCGTGCCGAACAAGACGGTCTCGGATCTTCGCGCACAGATCGCTGCGCTCACCATCGGCGCGAACGACGTGCTCAGGCTCGCCGGCCGCTATGGAGCCGCAGTCGTCGTGGCGGCGACACAGGCGCTGATTGCCTCGTCGAAGCGACGCATGCAGCTGGCTATCTCGAACGTGCCCGAGGGACGCTTCGAGGCCGAGGATCTCGTCGACGGGGATGGGCTCGACGACGAGCCGCTCCTCGTGCGCGTCGCGATAGAACGTCACGGCGACACGTTGCACGTGGACTTCACCGGCACCGCAGCCCAGACCCGCGGCCCGATCAACTCCCCGATCGCCTCGACGGAGTCAGCCGTCTACTACGCGGTCACGGCAATTCTCGATCCCGGCATCGCGCCGAACCACGGCAGCTATCTCCCCATCGAGGTCGTCGCGCCTTTCGGAAGCGTGCTCAACCCGCGGCCGCCCGCACCCGTCGTCGGCCGCAACGTGCTCACGCACCGTGTCGCAACCGTGGTCATGGCCGCCCTCGGCGAGGCCCTGCCCGAACGGGCGCTGGCGCCGTACTACGGCAACTCGAACGTCTACGTCCTGTCCGCGGTCGACGAGGATGGCCGCGCGAACGTGCAGTTCGAGATCGAGGTCGGAGGATGGGGCGGCCGACCTGGCCTCGACGGCCCGGACTGCCTCTCGGCAGGCGTCCACAACCTGGCCAACAACCCCATCGAAGTCGTCGAGAACGAGTTCCCGCTACGGATCATCCGCTACAGGCTCCGCGACGACTCCGGTGGTGCCGGCCGCTTCCGGGGCGGATTGGGCGCCGAGCGCACATTCGAGCTGCTCGCCGACTGCGACCTTGCGACCCAGTTCGACCGCGTCAAGTTCCCGCCTCCAGGCATCCACGGTGGCGCCGCGGGCGCGGCGGCGAGGATCCTCGTCGAGCGTGACGGGGAGATCACTCAGCTTCCCGGCAAGTCGAGCGGGATCCGTCTGCGCCGGGGCGACCGCGTTACGGTGCTCACCCAGGGCG
>JBGSXQ010000310.1:0-8042 GCA_041751315.1 Gaiellaceae bacterium
ACGGCGAGCTTGCCGCCGGGGCGAAGGACGCGGGCGAGCTCCCGGAGCCCGGCCTCGAGGTCGGCCAGGTTGCGGACGCCGAACCCCACGGTTGCTGCATCGAAGTCCCCGTCACCGAACGGGAGCGCGAGCGCGTCTCCCTGCACCCATTCGATCGCGCCGGACTTGCGTCGCGCGCGCTCCAGCATCCTCTCGGAGAAGTCGAGCCCGACGACGCGTCCGCCGCGCCTCTCCGCCTCGACGGCGAGGTCACCCGTGCCGCAGCAGGCGTCGAGGACGCGGTCGCCTGGCCAGACCACCTCCTTCACGGCGAGCTTGCGCCAGCGACGGTCGAGGCCGACCGTCATCACGCGGTTCATCGCGTCGTAGAAAGGAGCGATGCGGTCGAACATCCCCCGCACGGAGTCGGGCTCGAGCGTCCCCGACTCGTACGTCACGCCGAGTCGCCCCAGCGCGTGACGAGCCCGTTGTCGATCCCGATCTGGTCGAGGCAGCGAGCGACGACGAAGTCCACGAGGTCGTCGATGGTCTCGGCCCCGTGGTAGAAGCCGGGCGCCGCGAACAGGACGACGGCGCCGGCCTCGTTCAGTGTCGCGAGACCTCGCAGATGGATCGAGGAGAGTGGGGTCTCGCGCGGAACGAGCACGAGCTTGCGGCGCTCCTTCAGCGCGACCGACGCCGCGCGGTGGATGAGGTTCTGCATCGCGCCGGAGGACAGCGTCCCCACCGTCGCCATCGAGCACGGGCAGATGACGTACGCATCGACCAGGGCAGAGCCGCTGGCGTATGGGCTACGAAAGTCGTTCTCTCCGTACACCGTGACCTGGGCCGACGCACTTCCGACGAAGCGCTCGAGCACCTCCTCGCGCGCAAGCGACGGATCCTTGTAGAGCTCCGTCGCGATGACCTCGATGCCGGAGCGAGAGGCGCAGAGACCGATCTCGCACTCGGCCGCGGCGAGCGCGCGCAGCAGCCGTTCCGCGTAGGGAGCACCGGAGGCGCCGGTCACGCCGAGGAAGACGCGCACCTCCGAAGGCTACGTCAGTCGTCGCTCTGCGGGCCCTTCGAGGCCTCGAGGAACGCGCCCAGCGCCTCGAGATTCTCTTGCCCGAGATAGGCGTACGAGCCCATCACGTTGTTCCCGAACGCCGCCGGGTTCGTCAGGTAGCGGACGAAGTACTCCGCGTCGTTCGTCTTCCCGATCTCCGTGAGATCAGGAGCCCCCAGGTTCGCGTTGCCCTCGCCGAGGTAGACGTGGCAGTTCATGCAGCCCGACTGCGCGAAGAGCTCCGCGCCGAGGACGGCCTCGGGATCGTCGGCGTATCCCTGCTCCTCCGCCCACACGGGAACGAGCAGCACGAGCTCCGAGCCGAGCGCCTCCTTCGCCGTCGCGCCCTTCCACGTCAGCACGGCCATCGAGAGGATGGTGAGCACGGCGGCGACCATTGCGACAGGCCGATGAAGCGGCCGGCGCTCGCGCCGGCGGTCGTAGAACGGCAGGCCGAGGAGGAGGACGAGCAGGAGCGTCGGGAGACCGACGGTCGCGATGAACACCGTCTCCGGCCACTCGAAGATCCGCAGGAGATAGAAGAGGAAGTAGAAGTACCAGTCCGGCCGCGGGATGAAGTCCGTCGTCCCCGGTTCGGCCGGCTCCGTGTACCAGGGGCCGAGCAGGCCGGGCGTCGTGCCGTCCGCGTCCCAGTACCAGACGGCAGCCAGCGCCGTGATGACGCTCACCACGACGAGCGACATGACCGTGTCGTGCCACATCGCGAACGGGAAGAAGCCCTTCCCTTCCTTCTTGACGTCGTCCTTGTAGCGGGCGAAGTCCTCGCGGTTCAGCTCGCCGAGATCGCGGCCCATCAGTCGCCTCCGCTTCCTCGGACGAGCCCCGAACGCGCGCCGGACGACGGCTGCGCGGCGGACCGCTCACGACCGGCTGCCTCGTTCGACCACGGCGGCGACGAGACGCCGAGACGGGTGACGAGATAGATGTGCACGCCGATGAGCGCGATGAGCGCGCCGGGTATGAGCAGCATGTGCAGCGCGTACCACTTCGGCAACGTGTCGGCGCCGATCTCGGCACCACCCGCCAGGAACTGCGCAAGCCAGGGCCCCGCGAACGGCGCCGTCCCGTTCAGGTTGATGCCGACGACGGTCGCCCAGTATGCGGTCTGGTCCCACGGCAGCAGGTAGCCCGTGAACCCCATGAGCATCCCCATCACGAGAATGAGCACGCCCGTGATCCAGGTCAGCTCGCGCGGGTACTTGTACGCGCCGAAGAGGAACACGCGGCCCATGTGCAGGAACAGCAGGATGATGAAGACGCTCGCGCCCCAGCGGTGCATGCCGCGCACGAGCCACCCGAGCGTGATGTCGTTCGTGATCGCCTCGATCGAGGAGTACGCGAGCGGCTTGCCCGTGATGGGGTCGATCTCGGACGACGGCTTGTAGTACATCGCGAGAATCGCGCCTGTCAGCGTCTGGACGATGAACGCGGTCAGCGCAGCCGAGCCGAGCGTCTGCATCCAGCTGATGTCGCGCGGGACGTTGCGAAAGAGAAACCACTTCGTTCCGCGGACGGCGCCCGTGCGCTCGTCAACCCAGTCGAGCGGCGCGAGCACGGCCATGTCGACCATCTGGTCACGCCTGGACTTCGACGCCATCTAGCCCGTCACCTGGCTCGGCACGATCGGGTAGAGCCACGCCTCGACGCCGTCGACGTGCGTGCCGGGAACCGACCATGGATAGCGCGAGATCGTCGCGTTGGCGCCCGTCCCGGAGACGTTGCCGACGGCGAAGAGCTCGCCCAGCACGAGGCGACCGTTCCTGATGGAGAACGTCAGGCGATCGAGCGAGCGAACGGGCGGGCCCGCTTGCCGGTTGCCCTCGGCGTCGTAGAGGCCACCGTGGCACGGGCACCCGAACGACTGGGCCAGCACCGGCCGGAGCTCGACGCCGTCGATCTCCTTGCGCGCGTCCTCGTCGATCGGTCCGTTGGGCTGAACGGGGCAGCCGAGGTGAACGCAGCGGCTGTAAAGAATCGTGAAGCTCGGCTCGCCGCTCTCCGCCAGCCCGTTGTTGCGCACGAACGCGGTACGCCGCGACACCTCGCCGGCGCTCGGGCGCGCCAGATACGAGGCGATGACGTACTCACCTTCGGGGAAGTTCTCGAGCGGGCCCAGGTCGGCCTCGTCCTCGTCGATGTTCGTGAAGGACGGCAGCACCGTGAAGCCGAGAACGGGAAGCGTGACGATGGCGCCGATCGCCGCGCCCACGCCGAGCGTCGAGGCCTCGAGGAAGCGCGAGCGCGTATAGGCCGGAAGCGGCGCGGCAGCGGTGGGTGTGGGCGTCGCCGCGACACTGGCCTGGTCTGCGACCGAGCGGCTCTCCGGCTCGATGGCCGGCACGTCCGCGCGCACATCACGGGTGACGTCCCGCGCCCACAGGAACCCGAACACGATCGCGAGGACAGCGCCAACGGCCGCGACGACCCAGCTGATGACGAGCCCCAGGAGAAGGCAAGCGACGCCGACTGCAAACGCGATCGGCCACAAGCTCGGGCCGGGGACGTGCGGGGTGTCGTGTCCGAGATCGCTCAAGGCGGGCCTGCGGCGGATTCAATCATCTCGAGGGGACGTGCGTGAAGGGGAACGTCGAGGTGGGATGAACGGCCGGCGAGGCGCTGAAGCACCTCGCCCCGAGCAGGGGTACCGCTTCAGCTGTACCTCAGCCTCACAGTCACGATTGGTCGGGGTGCCGCTTCAGCGGTACCCCTGCCTTACAGCCCGTACTCCGTCCACCTCCGGGTCACGAGATCCCGGATCTCCTCGGACATGACGATCTCCTCGGGCCACGGCCTCGCGTCCTCCTCGGGCAGCTTGTGCGTCGCGTCGATCCCGAGCTTGCCGCCGTAGAACTGGCGCCCGGGGGCGTGGTCGAGGTGGTCGAGCGGGCCCTCGGTGATGAGGACGTCGCGCTTCGGGTCGACGTTCGCGGTCACGCGGAAAAAGACGTCCGCGTAGTCGTGCACGTCGACGTTCGCATCCACGACCACGATCGACTTCGAGAGCGAGAGCATCCCGAGCCCCCAGAGGGCATGCATGACTTTCTGCGCGTGGCCCGGGTAGGTCTTCCTGATCGAGACGATGACGCAGTTGTGGAACGCGCCCGCGACCGGGAGGTCGTAGTCGACGATCTCGGGCAGCGTCATCCGTACGGCGGGGAGAAAGATCCGCTCCGTCGCCTTGCCGAGCCAGGCGTCCTCGGCCGGCGGCTTTCCGACCACGATCGACGGATAGATCGCGTCCCGGCGCATCGTCATCGCCGAGAGCCGGAAGATCGGGAACGGCTCTGCGTGCGAGTAGTAGCCGGTGTGGTCGCCGAACGGTCCCTCGATGCCTGTGTCGTCCTTCGCGACCCAGCCCTCGAGGACGATCTCCGCGTTGGCGGGCACCTCGAGCGGGACGGTCTTGCAACGGACGAGCTCGACCGGATCTCCGCGCAGGAACCCGGCCAGCATGAATTCGTCCAGATGCTTCGGCAGCGGCGCGCTCGCCGAGTAGGCGGTGATCGGGTCGAGCCCCAGCGCGACGGCGACCGGGATGCGTCCGTCCTCCGAGGCCAGGAGATCAGCGCGGCCGTCCTTGTGCAGCTGCCAGTGCATGAACGTGGACGAGCGGTCGATCACCTGCATCCGGTACATCCCGACGTTGCGCGTGCCCGTATTCGGGTCTGCAGTGATGACCGCCGGCAGCGTGATGAACGGAGCAGGGTCGCCCGGCCAGCAGCGCTGCACCGGAAGGCGAGTGAGGTCGACGTCCGCGCCCTCGTAGAAGACCTCCTGGCATGCACCCTTCGAGACCGTCTTGGGCCGCGAGTCCGCGACTGACTTGAGCTTGAGGAGCCCCTTCACCTTCTCGCGCAGCCCCTCGGGCGGCTGCATGTCGAGGATGTCGCCGAGCTTGGCCGCGACGTCGTCGAGCCCATCGACGCCGAACGCCATGCACATGCGACGCTCCGTGCCGAACTGGTTGATGAGGAGTCGATGCTGTGACCCCCTCGGCTTCTCGAACAGGAGCGCCGGCCCGCCCGCCTTGACGACGCGATCGACGATCTCGGTCATCTCGAGGTCGGGGTCGACCTCGGCTGTTACGCGATGCAGCTCGCCCGCGCGCTCGAGGAGCGCGATCCACTCGCGGAGGTTCTTCGGTGGCGCCACGGCGACCTCAGTCTAAGGACGCCAAGGCGATATCCACGGCCGCATCAGTCGGCATCGTCCTCCCCTGAGAGAGTGCTGCGGTGTACTCGTCCGCGCCCATGATCTCTTCGAGCTCGTCGACGATCGGGCCGAGGTGCGCATCCGGCTCGGGCGCTTCACCGAGTCGTTCTCGCAGTACTTCGATTGCGCCAACGAGCTGCGCGACTGACCACCCTCGGTCACCGCGCAAACACTGGACGCTCACCACGACTCCGAGGCCCTGGAGCATCCCCCTTTCACTCTCTAGCCCTCGTGCGAGGGCGAGACCCTCTCGCGCCGCTTCCACCGCTGCGTCGAGTTGCGAGAGCTGGCAGAGTCCCTCAGCCAGGTTCAGCGTTTCCATCGCCAGATCCTCAAGAGCACCACGCTCGCGTGAAATGACGCGTGCGTCGGCGTAGAAGCGCGTAGCGCGCTCGAAGTCTCCCTGCTGGGCAGCATTGACGCCGAGGTTGTTCAACGCGACAGCGACGAGTTCCCGGTAGCCGGTCTCGCCCGCGATCGCTATCGCAGTCTCGTAATGTCGTTCCGATTCGTGGTAGCTGCCATTCTGGCCAGCCCAGATGCCGAGGAAGATGAGTGGCCATATCTGTCCCGCCGCGTCGGCCCTCTCGCATGCGATCGACAGGCTCGCCTCGGCGTACGCTCTCAACCTCTGCTGATCTCCTGCCCGCGCGGCGAACATCGCGCCAGCGGCAAGAACATTGGCCGCCTCCTTCGTGCGATCGCCCTCTGACTGGCGCAGTGCCGACTCGACCCACCGAAGGCCTTCGACTGCATGACCTCGATCCCACCAGTAGAGCCAGCTACCGCCGATCAGAGATCGCTGTACGTGCACGTGGCTGTGCAGCTCGGACCACGAGAGAGCGGCGCGGAAGTTGTCAAGTTCCGCGGCAAAGCGCACGCGTACATCGGCGTCGATCGCGCGAGTGGCACCAACCTCTACGACGAGTCGCACGAGCCACTCCGCATGCTCGTCCATTGCCGCGTCGATTCCCCCCGCTTCCTCCAAGCTCTCCCACGCGTACTCGCTGATCGTCTCGAGCATCCAGAAGCGCTCATCGGAGAAGCGAAGAAGGCTCTTGTCGACGAGTCCCTGCAGCGAGTCGAGATCGGCGCCTGCAACTTCTTCTGCTGCCTCGAGCGTGCAGCCGCCGGCGAAGACCGAGAGCGAGCGAAAGAGGCGCTGCTCGTCGGGGCTGAGCAGGTCGTAGCTCCACTCGATCGTGGCTCTCAAGGTCTGCTGGCGCGGATCGGCATCGCGGGTTCCCTTGAGCAGGTCGAGTCTCTGCGAGAGGCGCTCGAGCAGCTGGGCGGGAGTAAGGATGGCGGTGCGTGCGGCGGCGAGCTCGATCGCGAGGGGGAGGCCTTCCAGGCGAGAGCACAGCTCGGCGATCTCGGGGGAGGGTTCGAGCCGTGCGCGCTCGCAGAAAAGAGCGATGCCTTCGTCTTCTTGCAGGGGAGGAAGGCTGTAGGGGGTCTCTCCCTGGATGCGTAGGAGCTCTCGGGAGGTGACAAGCAGCGTGAGGCCATTGACAGCCTGCAGGAGCTGCGAGAGCTCAGGTGCTGCGTCGAGCAGGTGCTCGGCGTTGTCGAGGAGCAGGAGCATCTTCTTTGCCTGTAGGTGACTCGAGAGGGCATCGAGTGCCGATTGACCCGGCTGTTCCTTGACGTTCAGGGGCTGGGCGATCGTCGCAAGGACGAGCGAGGGATCCCGCAGTGAGGCGACGAAGGACGCGAAGACCCCGTCGGGGTAGTCGCTGAAGCGCTCCTCGCGTGCTCGGGTGGCGAGCTCGAGTGCGAAGCGGGTCTTTCCCTGTCCTCCCGGGCCTGCGATCGTGAGCAGGCGTGTTGAGCGCAGAAGCGCGTCTGCGTCATACAGCTCGTCTTCTCTACCCAGGAAGCTCGAGGCAGGCGTGGGCAGATTGGAGTTGGCGATGGTCTTGAGCGGCGGGAAGCTTCCATCGCCGAGCTGGTAGATCGAGACCGGATCTGCGATGTCCTTCAGGCGGTGGGAGCCGAGCGCGACGAGCAGGACACCTTGTGACACTGTGTCACTTGGCGCTATGAGCTCGGCAGTGGCCTGCGAGCAGATGATCTGGCCGCCGTGAGATGTGGCAGCCACTCGTGCGGCGAAGTGGACGTCGTCTCCGACGTAGCCCTCGGCACCGAGCAGCGGAGAGCCTGTGTGCAGGCCGACGCGGACCTGGATCGGACCGGCGCGAAGCTCCTGGGTGAAAGAGGCGGCTGCCGCAGCGGCTCCCGGAGCGCTCGCGAAGGCGAAGAAGAAGGCGTCTCCCTGGGTGTCGACCTCGACGCCACCTTCCAAAGCACAGGCTTCGCGGATCACCCGGCGGTGCTCGGCGAGGGCGTCCGCATAGGCCTCGGCGCCGAGCTCGTGCAGCAACCTGGTCGAGCCCTCGACGTCCGTGAAGCAGAAGGTGACGGTGCCGAATGGGAGGTCGTGCCGCATGTCGGCCCAGATCATCCGCCCCGGGGGGCCGAAGGTCTAGTGGCGCGCGCCGCGGTGGTGTCGCTTGCGGGCGCCGCGCTGGTACAGGTCGCCGAGGAGCGCGACTCCGACGAAGATCAGCCCGACGACGAGCATCGAGAGGATGATGTCTCGGCCCTCTTCCGCCGCCGACTTCTCGGTCGAGGCGAGGAGGTCGATGAACGCAGCGATCATCGGTGCGACTCTAGCCTACGAGCCGGGCGTGCGCGGCGAGCGCGGCGTCCGCGGCTTGCTCGTCGACCGGGCTCGAGTCGACGCTGCCGAGCGACGAGG
>JBGSXQ010000311.1:0-12158 GCA_041751315.1 Gaiellaceae bacterium
TCACGGGTGACGGCCTTCGTGCCCGCGGGAGGTCGACGGACGACCATGAGCCGGTCGGCGCCACGCCCGTGACCGCACCGAGCTCGCTCTCGGCTGTGGCCGGCGCACGGGCGACGGTGATCTCCGAGATCGTCGACACGACGAGACGAGACTAGCGCCGGGTCCTGTCGGAGCACGTCGTCCGCACGGTCCGCCGTGAACCGGCACCGACCGACGTGGTCGCTAGTAATAGCCCTATGCCTGAGTCGATCGTCGTCATCGCCTTCGCGCTCGCCGCACTCGTCCTCGGCCTTCTGTGCCTGATGCTGTTCGTCGTCGCGATCCGGCGCGTGCTCTTCCGTCAAGAGGAGGTCGTCGCGACCATGCTCCAGCGCTACGACCACCGCCTCGCCGACTTCGCGCAAACCCTCAGCGACGCGCTCAACCAGACTCTCCCGGCGCGCATCACAGCTGCCATCTCCGGGGCGCCCGTCGAGAGCCCTGCAATCGGGACACCGGATCACTCCAACGTGGTACGTGTCCTCGAGCTCGCACGCGAGCAGACGGATGCGGACGCGGCCGTCGCGATCGTCGGCACGAAGAGCGAGCCGATCCTCGCCACGGTCGGGCTCTCCCAGGCCGAGGTATCGCAGGTGGGCGGCCTCGGCGTGCCGGACTACCGCGGCGCTCGCGCGATCCAGGTCTCGTTCAACGGCGACGACACACATGGGGCGACGTCGATTCGAAGCGGGCTCGCCGTACCGCTCATGGACTCGTCGACCGAGCCGGGCATGCTCGCCGTGCTCACCAGAACCCCCGACCGGCGCTTCAGCGAGGTGGACATCACCTCGCTCGAGAACGTTCTGAGCATCAGCCGCCCCGCCCTGGAGACCTCGCTCGAGCTGCGCGAGCCGGATCCCGTGCCCGAGCGCGACGCGCTCACCGATCTGTACGACCGGCCGGCATTCCACGCGCTGCTCGACCTCGAGATCGCACGCGCTCGGGGGCGACGAGAGCACCTGGCGCTGCTGATGCTCGACGTCGACCGACTCACGACGATCAACGCTCGCATCGGCCACCTCGCCGCGGACGACGTGCTCGTGACCGTCGCGCGCGTGCTCGACGACGTGGCCGGCCCCCGTGATGTTCCGTGCCGCGTCGGGGGAGGGCGGTTCGGTGTCGTCCTCGTCCAGGGAGACAGCCGCGACGCAGAGCGCCTCTTCGAGCGACTCCAGGCCGCGCTGCGTGAGCGCCCGCTCCCGAATCTCGGCGTCATCTCGTTCTCCGGGGGAATCGCCGAGCTTCTTCCGAAGGACGACGCGACGGCGCTCATCGTGCGCGCGGATGCAGCTGTGGGGCTCGCGAAGAGCTCCGGCCGCGACACGGCCGTCACGGCCGCCAAGCGGCAAAACCGCGAAGTAGCGTAGAGACACCCGCAGCGCGCGACGTGAGGGCTGTCGCCTAGCCGGTGTCTTGGCGCGAGGCGGCCCACCGTGCCGCTTCGGCCTCATGGAGCGAGAGAAACGGCGTGTAGGCCGAGAGCGAGACGACGCCGAGCTCCGGTAGGCGATCGCGCTCACAGACGAGCTTGCGCTGAGCGGAGCGCTGCATGCGCAGCGTCCACGCCGCATATGCGTCCCAGCGTCGCTCGGCGCGAAGCTCGCGCACGACGGCACGCTGAACGAAGGCAGCCGGCAGCGCACCGAGCGCCGTGACCTCACCGTGCGCCTCGACGACGAACGATCCCTCTACCGTACGGATAGTGACGCGCTTCCGCGTCGGAGCGCGGAAGACTGCGTCGGGCGCGGTGGTCGCGAGCACCACCCCGCGGCCCTCCGGCAACCAGCTCGGTGCGGGCGACACCGTCACCTCTCGCGCAAGCACGGGAGCGAACGTCGCACGGAACCGCCTAACGTCCCCGGGCATGACGCGCGCAGGCGGCATGCCCGCCGTGATCTCGCGCCACCTCAACTCGTCTCCGAGGATCCCGCGCGCCACGGCGAGACTCGCGCCCGAGCGGCCAAGAGCCGTTCGGTAGGCGGTCGCGCTTCCGCCGAAGCGCGAGGTGATGACGCGTCGCTCGAGCGCAAGGGCTTCCGAGGGAGAGACCCGTGCGCGCTCCCGTTCGATCGCGCGTGACACAAGGGCTGTGAGGGCGAGCTCTTGGTCGCGAGTGACCTTCGCCACCGCCGCTACGCTCGCAGCGGTGAGAGGCGTCGCTCCGTAGAGGCAGCGAGTGCCCGACGGGAGCTCGAGCTGGCCCGTCTTGCGATCGTCGTCGAGCTCCTTGCCGAGGACACCCGGCGCGTCACAGAGACCCGCGTCGCGAGACCACAGCCAGACGCACGCCGTGAGGGTCTTGTCCGGGTCGTTCGACCGCGCGTCGCGCTGGGCCCATCCCCATGACCAGACGTGGGCCACTTCGAGCTCACGTGCGACCTGCTTGACGGCGAGCGCATGCCACTTCGCCACGCTGAACCACCGTGACCGCGGCTCGAGCGCTTCGCGTCCGCCCGTTCCGGGGCCCGTCTGGAAGCCGATCATGATCCCGATCCGCGACGCGGGGATACCAATCGCGAGGAGCTTCGCAACGGCCTGGCGATGGCGCACGCGAAGGCGCCGCGAGCCCTCGACGGGTCCGTCGCGCCAGATGAGGTTCGCGTTCGCGTAGTTCTCGAGAACGAGGTCGGACACGGCCGCGACGGACTTCCACCAGGCGGCGGCGTCGCCGCCCGTGAACGGGTCGCTCGAGACGAGCAGGGCAGGCCGTCCCCCGCGTTGCGTCAGCCGCGTCACGAAGCGCAGCACGTTCGACCGGTAGCGCTCGGCCGTCGGCGTCAGCGGTGTCGGGAGCGACGCACCCCAGAGCTCGTTCAATGCGATGAGCGGTGTCTGGCATCCGGACACGGACACCGCGTAGTCGAAGAGCGAGTCCGCGCGCTTCTCCATCGTCGACGGGTCGGTCGGTTCGGACGGCGTGCCGACTCGCTTGCGCAGATGCATGTCCCAGTGCACCGTTCCCGCGCCTGCCGACCGCGCCTCGGCCGCGAGATCAGGACCGCCCGTGGCGACAACCACTCCCGGACGGGCGAAGCGCTCACGCCAGAACGAGACCGAGCCGTCGGCGAAGTCGATCCACGTCGGCTGCGCCTCCGGAAGACCGCACGAGAGGGCAGCCTGGGTGCTTCCCGGCCAGGCGAGGAACGCGGCGACACAGGCCGCGGATGTCAGGAACAGCCTGCTCACGAGCGGGAGAGGTAGCAGAAACCGCTTCGCGGCAGGCGAAGAGCCCCGCCGGAGCACGGCACCGACCTCGCTGCGGCCCATGGAGGTTTCTGGCACCTGGCGGAGTCGCAAACCGGGGGCCCGACGTCAGTCAGACCCCCGGTTTGCGCGTTCCTACTGCTCTTCTTCGGGAGGCGGCTCGAGCTCCGCCGCATCGGCGTCGAGCGCGGGCTCGGCGTCGAGCGACAGGTCGAGCACATCGAAGTCGAAGCCGTCGCCGTCGCCGATCTCCTCGAGCGCGGCGAGCAGCTCGGCCTCGGCCTCGGGCCGAGCGAACGTCACCGGGGGCGGCTCGGTCGGCTCGATAGAGATCTGGCGGTACTGCTTGAGGCCCGTCGCTGCCGGGATGAGCTTCCCGATGATGACGTTCTCCTTCAGCCCGGCGAGCCGATCGACCTTGCCCTCGATCGCGGCGTCCGTGAGCACCTTCGTCGTCTCCTGGAACGATGCGGCGGAGAGGAACGACTCCGTCGCGAGCGATGCCTTCGTGATGCCGAGGATTATCGGCTCCACGCTGGCCTGCTCGCCCTTTGCCTTCTTGACCCGAACGCTCTCGCGCTCGAGGACGACCTTGTCCACGAGCTGTCCGGGAAGGAGGGTGGTGTCGCCATTCGTCTCGACCCGGACCTTCTTGAGCATCTGCCGCACGATCAGCTCGATGTGCTTGTCGTGGATCTCGACGCCCTGGGACTTGTAGACGCGCTGCACCTCGTCCACGAGGTAGAGCTCGGTCGCGGTCGCACCCTTGAGCATGAGCAGGTCGGCGGGGTTGAGCGAGCCCTCGTTCAGCGAATCGCCCGGAGCCACCATCTGCCCCTTGGTCACCAGCAGGCGCGTCCGGCGTGGGAAGCTGAACTCCTTCGGGTCAGGCAGCTCACCGGTCGCGTCGAGAGCCGTTGGCGTCACCGTGACTTTCACCGTCCGCTCGGCGTAGTCGATGTCGACCTTGCCCGAGAGGTCGACGAGTGTCGCCGCCCCCTTCGGGCTCCGCGCCTCGAAGATCTCCACGACGCGCGGGAGGCCGTGGGTGATGTCGCCGCCTTGAACCGAGACACCGCCTGTGTGGAACGTGCGCATCGTGAGCTGCGTGCCCGGCTCGCCGATCGACTGAGCGGCGATGATCCCGACCGCGTCGCCGATCTCGGTCATGCTGCCCGTCGCGAGGAACGTGCCGTAGCAATTGCGGCAGATGCCCCACTCGCTGCGGCACTTCAGCACCGAGCGGACCGGGATCGTCGCCGTCTCCGCCGCCTCGGCGAGCTCCTCGACGAGCTTCCGCAGAGCGCCCATGGTGATCTCGCTGCCCTTCTCGACGATCACCGTCTTGCCCGGCTTGCCGTCCTTGAGCGGCTTGCGGATGTCGTCCGCTGCGACGCGGCCCGCGACGCTCTTGTTCGGCGTGTCGTCGAGGAAGAGCGGGAGCTCGATGTACTCGGCGGTCCCGCAATCGGACGGGTTCTTGCCCGGCTGGTCCCGAATGATCACGTCCTGCGACACGTCGACCAGACGTCTCGTGAGGTAGCCCGAGTCCGCCGTGCGCAGAGCTGTGTCGGCGAGCCCCTTCCGTGCGCCGTGCGTGGAGATGAAGTACTCGAGGACGGTCAGGCCCTCCATGAAGTTGGCCTTGATCGGCCGGGTGATGATCTTCCCCTTCGGGTTCGCCATGAGGCCGCGCATCCCGGCGAGCTGGCGGATCTGGTTGAACGACCCGCGGGCGCCGGAGTTGGCCATCATGTAGATCGGGTTCGTCGCCTCGAGGTTGTCCATCATGCGGTCGCCGATCTGGTTGGTCGCCTGCGTCCAGATGGCGATGACGCGCTCGTCACGCTCCTCCTCGGTCATGAGGCCGCGGTCGTACTCGCGCCCGACCTTGCGGACTTCCTCCTCGAAGCCGGCGAGGAGCTCCTCCTTGTCGCCCGGCGGCACGATGTCGTTCTTCGAGATCGTGATGCCGGCGCGCGTCGCGAAGCGGAACGTCACCGACTTGATGACGTCGAGCGCCGCAGCGATCGTGTTCGACCCGTAGAGCTCCACGAGATCGCCGATGAACCCGTCGAGCTCGCGCTTGGTGAGCGTGCGATTGAGGAACGGATGATCCTGGAAGTCGCCTCCCGTTGCCTCGTCGAGCGCGCGCTCGACCTCCGCATTGAAGATCACGCGGCCCGGGGTCGTCACGAGCCTCTCTCCACTCCAGGTGTACTCGACCGGATCCTGGTAGCCGACGGTGCCGGCCTCCACTGCGAACTCGACGTCTTCGTCCGTGCGATAGCGCCGGAGGCCGCCCTTCACGCCGGCCGCCTTCGCGGCCTGCTCGGACGAGAGCGTCTCGAGGTCGTGCTCGCAGTACGTCAGGAAGTACGCGCCGAGCACCATGTCCTGGCTCGGCGTCGCCAGCGGCCGCCCGTTCGCCGGCGAGAGGATGTTGTTGGCGGAAAGCATGAGGACGCGCGCCTCGGCCTGCGCCTCCGCCGAGAGGGGGAGATGCACAGCCATCTGGTCACCGTCGACGTCGGCGTTGAACGCGTGACAGACGAGCGGATGCACCTGGATCGCCTTGCCCTCGACGAGCACCGGCTCGAACGCCTGGATCCCGAGGCGGTGCAGCGTCGGCGCGCGGTTCAGGAGAACCGGATGCTCTGCGATGACCTCCTCGAGGACGTCCCAGACCTCCGGAATCATCGACTCGACCATCTTCTTGGCCGCCTTGATGTTCTGCACGGCCTTGCGCTCGACGAGCCGGCTCATGATGAACGGCTTGAAGAGCTCGAGCGCCATGAGCTTCGGCAGACCGCACTGGTGGAGCTTCAGGTTCGGTCCGGAGACGATCACCGAGCGGCCGGAGTAGTCGACGCGCTTGCCGAGCAGGTTCTGGCGGAATCGTCCCTGCTTGCCCTTGAGCATGTCCGAGAGCGACTTGAGCGGGCGGTTGCCCGGCCCGGTGACCGCGCGGCCGCGGCGACCGTTGTCGAACAGCGCGTCGACGGCCTCCTGCAGCATGCGCTTCTCGTTGTTGACGATGATCTCCGGCGCGCCGAGGTCGAGCAGGCGCTTGAGACGGTTGTTGCGGTTGATGACACGCCGATAGAGGTCGTTCAGGTCGCTCGTGGCGAACCGGCCTCCGTCGAGTTGCACCATCGGGCGCAGCTCCGGCGGGATCACGGGCACCGCCTCGAGAATCATCCACTCGGGCTTGTTCCCCGACTTGATGAACGCCTCGACGACCTTCAGCCGCTTGATCGCGCGCTGCTGCTTCTGTCCCTTGGACGTCTTGATGATCTCGCGGAGCGAAAGCGACTCGGCCTCCAGGTCGAGGTCGCGGAGCAGGTCCCGAACAGCCTCGGCGCCCATGCCGCCGCGGAAGTAGATCCCGAAGCCGTAGGGCGACCCGAAACGGTCCTTCAGCTCGCGAAAGATCTGCTCGTCGCCGACGATCATTTTCGGCTCAAGCTCCTTGAACAGGAGCCACGTCTGCTCGAGTCGACGAACGGCGTCGACCGCGGCCTCCCGCGTGTCCTCGCGTCGCGTCTCGATGTCGGCGACCATCTCGCGCACCTTCAGGGCCCACTGGCTGATCGCATCGAGGTCTTCCTTCTTCGTGCCCTCGACGAGGCAGAGGTCGTAGGCGAGCTCGCGCATCGCCGCCGCATCCGCGTCGTGGTCGACCGCCGCGAGCACGTCCGCAAGCAGCCTCGAGCCCACCTCGCGAGCACGCTCGAGGTTCTTCTTGTCGACGCCCTCGACGAGCGCTGCGTCGTCGGCGGAGAGCTCGCCGCCGGAGAGGAGCTCTTCCTGAAGGCGCTTCAGGTGTTTGGTGATCGCACCCTTCTTCGAGCCCGTGGCCTTCGCGAGATCGGCGCGCAGCGGTGCAAGCGCAGCCTCGATCTGCACGGACGCGGCGGCAACCGACTCGACCTCGCGCGGAGCGAGGCGCCGGTCGTCGCGTGTTGCCGTCTGCCGGACGAGCTCGCGCACGCGGCGCGGATCCTCCGACGTCACCGTCTTGGCGAGCTGGACGAAGACGCCGCCCCCGAGAGTTCGGATCTCCTCGAGCGAGGGTAGCGCTGCCTCCTCGGCCCAGTTCGACAGGCCGCGGCCCCAGAAGTCGTCGTCCTCGTCGAAGTTCTTCTCCTTGCCCGCCGAGAAGTAGTCGCGCCGGCGGCCGAGCCTGTCGTCGAGCGCAGAAAGCGCCTCGTCACGATCGAGATACACGCGCTCGCTCTCTCCTGCGACCTTGTCCTCGAGGTCGGCGAGATCTTCCTGCCGCTTCTCGCGATCGACCTGGGTGACGATCGACGCCGCGAAGTAGAGAACCTTCTCGAGCTCGCGCGGAGCGATGTCGAGGAGGTAGCCGATGCGGCTCGGGACGCCCTTGAAGAACCAGATGTGCGAGACCGGAGCGGCGAGGTCGATGTGGCCCATGCGCTCACGGCGAACCTTCTGCCGCGTCACCTCGACGCCGCAGCGCTCGCAGATGATCCCCTTGTAGCGGACGCGCTTGTACTTGCCGCAGTAGCACTCCCAGTCCTTCGTGGGACCGAAGATGCGCTCGCAGAAGAGGCCGTCACGCTCGGGCTTGAGCGTGCGGTAGTTGATCGTCTCTGGCTTCGTGACCTCCCCCGACGACCAGTCGCGGATCTGCTTCGACGATGCGAGGCCGATCCGGATCGAGTCGAAGTCGTTGATGTCGGGACCGCGTCTACCGGTTTCCATGTAGGCCCTCGAACCTCACTCTCAGTTTCTCGATGTTTTCCCTAGGCACTTGCGAGAGCAAATGCCGATTACTCGTCCGTGGCCGCGTCGACGTCGGCGATGCCCGCCTCGAGCGGTGCTGCCTCCTCGACGTCTGCGAGCTCTTCGTCGGCCGCGAGCACGAGCTCCGCGCCCTCGTCCGCGTGCTCCCCACCCTCTTCGACCTCTTCGGCCGTGGGCTGGCGAGCCGTCGCCCGAAGCGAGCCGGGCGAGAGGTCGATGCCGAGCTCCTCGGCCGCGCGCAGAAGCTCGTCGTCCTCCTCGCGCACCTCGACCTCGCGGCCCTCGTCGGAGAGCACCTGCACGTCGAGCGCGAGGGACTGCATCTCCTTGAGGAGCACCTTGAAGGACTCCGGGATCGACGGCTCGGCGATGTTCTCGCCCTTGACGATCGCCTCGTAGGCCTTCACACGCCCGATCGTGTCGTCGGACTTGATCGTGAGCATCTCCTGGAGCGTGTAGGCCGCGCCGTACGCCTCGAGCGCCCACACCTCCATCTCGCCGAAGCGCTGGCCGCCGAACTGCGCCTTGCCGCCCAGCGGCTGCTGGGTGACGAGCGAGTACGGGCCGGTGGAGCGGGCATGGATCTTGTCGTCGACGAGGTGGAGCAGCTTCAGGATGTACATGAAGCCGACCGTCACCTCTTGCGCGAACGGCTCGCCGGACTTGCCGTCGTAGAGCGTGACCTTGCCGGCGCAGCGGTTGCCGCGAACAGCCGACTCGTCGAACGTCATGCTGCCGCCGCCACCGTCGATCGCCTTTGCAAGCTCGACGAGAGCATCGTCGACGTCGCCCTCCGTCGCACCGTCGAAAACGGGTGTCGCGACGGAGCGGGGATCGGGCGCGTTGATCGGGGCGCGCTTGTTCACGGGGTCTCCGTCGGGGAAGACGCCGTGCGCCGCGGCCCAGCCGAGATGGGTCTCGAGGATCTGGCCGATGTTCATCCGGCTCGGCACGCCGAGCGGGTTCAGGACGACGTCGACGGGACGCCCGTCGTCGAGGAACGGCATGTCCTCCTCGGGGACGATCTTCGAGATGACGCCCTTGTTGCCGTGGCGCCCGGCGAGCTTGTCGCCCTCGGCGATCTTGCGCTTCTTCGCGACGTAGACACGGACGAGCTCGTTGACGCCCGGCGACAGGTCGTCGCCGGCGTCGCGCGAGAACGTCTTGACGCCGATGACCTTCCCGCCCTCGCCGTTCGGCACCTTCAACGAGGTGTCGCGGACCTCGCGCGCCTTCTCCTTGAAGATCGCGCGGATCAGCTTCTCCTCTGCGGTGAGCTCGGTCTCGCCCTTCGGCGTGACCTTCCCCACGAGCAGGTGGCCGGCGTCGACGTCGGCGCCGATGCGGACGACGCCGCGCTCGTCGAGGTTCGCGAGCGACTCCTCCGAGCGGTTCGGGATGTCGCGCGTGATCTCCTCGTCGCCGAGCTTCGTCGAACGCGCGTCGATCTCGTACTCGTGGATGTGGATCGAGCTGAGCACGTCGTCCTTGACGAGACGCTCCGAGATGACGATCGCGTCCTCGAAGTTGAAGCCTTCCCACGGCATGAACGCCACGAGCAGGTTGGCTCCGAGCGCGAGCTCGCCGCCGTCCGTGGAGGAGCCGTCCGCGAGCACCTCGCCGCGGCGCACTTTGTCGCCCAGGGTCACCGCCGGCTTCTGGTGGATCAGCGTTCCCTGGTTCGACCGCATGAACTTCGTCAGCGGGTACTCGTCGCGCGTGCCGCGGCCCTCGACGACGATCTTCTCGGCATCGACGTCGATCACCGTGCCGTCGTTGTGAGCGAGGACGACATCGCCCGTGTCCACGGCGGCGCGGAACTCGAGCCCCGTGCCGACGATCGGCGCCTGCGGGATCATGAGCGGCACCGCCTGCTTCTGCATGTTCGCCCCCATGAGCGCCCGGTTCGCGTCGTTGTGCTCGAGGAACGGGATGAGCGCCGTCGCCACGGACACGATCTGCGCCGGAGACACGTCCATGTACTCGACGTCCTTCGGCAGAACGACCACGGCCTCGCCCTCGCGTGAGCGGCAGAGAACCTGCTCGTTGACGAACTTGCCCGTCTTCGGATCGACGGGCTCGGAGGCCTGGGCAATCGTGAACTGCTTCTCCTCGGCCGCGTCGAGGTAGATGATCTCGTCCGACACCTTGCCGCCCTTGACGACCCGGTACGGCGTCTGGATGAAGCCGAACTCCGACACGGTCGCGAACGACGCGAGCGAGCCGATGAGGCCGATGTTCGGGCCCTCGGGCGTCTCGATCGGGCACATGCGGCCGTAGTGGGTCGGGTGCACGTCGCGCACCTCGATGGGTGCGCGCTCGCGGGTCAGGCCGCCTGCGCCGAGCGCCGAGAGGCGTCGGCGATGCGTGAGCCCGGACAGCGTGTTCGTCTGATCCATGAACTGCGAAAGCTGCGACGAGCCGAAGAACTCCTTCAGCGCCGCGACCACCGGGCGGATGTTGATGATCGTCTGCGGCGTGATGGTGTCGACGTCCTCCGTCGTCATCCGCTCGCGGACGACGCGCTCCATGCGGTAGAGCCCCACGCGGAACGCCTCCTGGATCAGCTCGCCGGTCGTCCGCAGCCGCCGGTTGCCGAAATCCTCGTACTCGTCGAGCTCGTTCCGCACCGGGTCGCGCGAGAGCTGAGCCGCTTCGGCCGCATAGTCCTTCGCATCCTCGGGCACGCCGAGCATTGCCGGCAACTCCACGAGCTTGCGCACGAGCGCGACGATGTCCTCGGTCGTGAGGACGCGGACGTCCTCGGGCACCTGGACGCCTAGCCGCTGGTTCAGCTTGTAGCGGCCGACCTTCGTCAGGTCGTAGCGCTTGGGGTCGAAGAAGAGCGAGCGCAGGAGGTTCCGCGCGTTGTCGAGCGTGGGAGGCTCACCCGGACGCTGCTTCTTGAAGACCTCGATGAGCGCCTCTTCCTCGCGCGTCGTCGGGTCCTTCTCGAGCGTGTTTGCGATGTACACCGAGCCACCGAAGAGCTCGAGGATCTTCTCGTTGGTGGTCGTGTCGAGCTGGAAGCCGTTCGACGGATCCTCCGCGGGGAGCGCCCGCAGCAGCGTCGTGATCGGGAGCTTGCGCTTGCGGTCGATGCGCGCGAACACGAGCCCCTTCTTGTCGATCTCGACCTCGAGCCACGAGCCACGAGACGGCATGAGATTCGCCATGAAGACCTGCTTCGTGGCGTCCTTCGGCTCCATCAGGTAGGCGCCGGGGCTGCGGACCAGCTGCGTCACGATGACGCGCTCGGTGCCGTTGATGATGAACGTCCCCCAGGGAGTCATCATCGGGAAGTCGCCCATGAAGACCCGCTGCTCGCGGATCTCACCGGTGTCCTTGTTGACGAAGCGAACCGTTATCGAGAGCGGGACCTGATACGTCAGGTCCTTCTCACGGCACTCCTGGATCGTGAACTGCGGCTCGCCGAACTCGTACTCGGCGAACTCGACTGCAAGTGTTCCCGTGTAGTCCTCGATCGGCGAGATGTCGTCGATCGTCTCGCGGAGGCCACCTTCGAGGAACCAGTTGAACGACGCCCTCTGGATGTCGATCAGGTCGGGGAGGTCAAGGACGTGCTTCAGGCGCGAAAAGGTCTTGCGCGCGCGTGGCGCGACAGCAACGCTGCTCAAGTGTGACAGCCTCCCTTAGAAGCGTGCAGAACGTGAAAGTGGATGGAACGTGAACGGGCAGGGCTAGACGGACGGCCTCGGCGGAACAGCGGATAATAGCGCACAGAGGCGCCCCTCCGCAAACCGCTTTCCGACGCGGCGAGGTGCGTCGCGAAAGGATAGCGCACGACGGTGGGGTCAGGTCTTCCACGTTCCAAGACAGTGGACCGGGTAAGACCTGACCCCGGGCCTACTTCACTTCGACGCTTGCTCCGGCTTCCTCGAGCTGCGCCTTGATCGAGTCGGCCTCGTCCTTGGCGGCGCCCTCCTTGACGGCATTCGGGGCGCCGTCGACGAGGTCCTTCGCCTCCTTCAGGCCGAGACCGGTGATCGCGCGGACGACCTTGATCACCTGGATCTTCTTGTCGCCGGCGCCAGTCAGGACGACGTCGAACGAGTCCTTCTCCTCCGCGGCAGCACCGTCGCCACCGGCGGCGGGCGCGGCGGCGACCGCGACCGGAGCGG